>NZ_JBXASU010000057.1:0-48618 GCF_058809705.1 Cupriavidus sp. MPR-AND1C
TTTCAATCTTTACGGTTTCGCCGAACTCGGCCAGCTTGAGCGCAGTCTCCCCGTCCGCATTGGTCACGCCTTCGATGCGGCTGCCTCCCGAAAAAATCCGCTACTCCGATGAATTTAGCTTCACAAGCCTATCGACCTGGAAACGGGACGTCTATGAGACTATTCCGGAATTGATCCCAGACAATTCGGAGCAATGCGAAAATGACAGAGATGCTGGATGGCGCAGCGAACAAGCATGTCGCCAAATCGGCTAGCCTTGCGGCTGCCCCATCCGGCCCGCCATAGGCGTGCAGATGCCAAGCTTTCAACAAACAGTGAATCTGTAGCAAGATCCGCAAGGCGATGTGGCTTGAACCTGATGTACCTTGCGCCGGTGCTGGCGCACCGATCCGCCAGTGATTTTCATAGATACCAGGACGGTATCCTGCAGCGAGAAACGCTATGCCGCAATCGGACAAGTACGAAATTCGATGAGAAATCGGGCGATGAGGGCGGCCATGAAACGATCAGAAAAGCGGCTACCGCTCAATTCATTCAGCCCACCGTGGGTGCTCAGGCGCGAGCCGGCATGCTGCACCATTGAGGATGTGGAAGCGTTCTAAGTTCCTGCGGGATGCCCTGCACCCCTCATCGGCGCCGCGCGCGTCAACTCGTCGCGCGGGGACAGCGGGAGAATCCACCGCAGGCACGCGATCCGGCCCTGGACCCGCGCGGCAAGACCAAGCAGTCCTTTGCCTGCAACTTACTGGCTCGCCTGCGACGCTATGCGGACCAGGTATGGCGCTTCATTGCCGATCATCGCGTGCCGTTCGACAACAACCAAGCCGAACGCGATATCCGCTTGCCCAAGCTCAAACAGAAGATATCGGGCGGCTTGCGCGTCGCGCAGGGCTTCCAAGCCTTCTGCACCATCCGCTCCTATCTCGCCACACTGCGAAAGCAGCGACGCAAACTCTTTTCGGCCTTGATCCGCAACTTCTCCGGCTGTCCGCCTTCGCCAATCCCTGCTGAATAGTTACGATGTATCGGATATTCCATCAAGATGAATAGCTGCCTGATGATACGTGTAGGGAAAACCGTCAGTCGCTCATCAATGTGGGCAAACCTCAGCCCTGAGGGGAGAGGGAGAGACAGCCGTCGTCATCTTGCGCGGCTCTGGCCCATTCTGCGGCTTCGGCGAATGCCTCTGGTTTGTCAGCAGGCCAGCTCAGGCCGCCATCCCCAGGAACTGCTGCAGCTCCGGCGTAGCCGGATTGCTGAACAACTGCTCCGGCGGCCCGATCTCGTGCACGCGCCCCTGATGCATGAACACCACCCGATTGCACACTTCGCGCGCAAAGCGCATTTCGTGCGTCACCATCAGCAGCGTCATGCCCTCGCGGGCCAGCTGGCGCACCACGTTGAGCACCTCCACCACCAGCTCCGGGTCCAGCGCCGAGGTAATCTCGTCGCATAGCAGGGCCCGTGGCTGCATGGCCAGCGCGCGCGCGATCGCAACCCGCTGCTGCTGCCCGCCGGAGAGCTGGTCGGGATAGCTGTCGAACTTCTCCCCCAGTGCTACCTTGGCCAGGCACTCGCGCGCGCGGGTCAATGCTTCCGGCTCTTTGACGCCGGCCGCCACGGTGGGCGCCAGCATCACGTTGCGTCCCGCGCTCAGGTGCGGGAACAGGTTGAACTGCTGGAAGATCATGCCGACCTTGCGCCGCAGCGCGCGCAGCTCCAGCTCGCTGCTGCCGAGCTTGGCGCCTGCCACGGTGATATTGCCTTCGTCGATGCTCTCCAGGCCGTTGATACAGCGCAGCAAGGTGCTCTTGCCCGAGCCGCTCTTGCCGATGATGGCAATCACCTCGCCGGCCTCCACCTTCAGGTCGATGCCCTTGAGCACTTCGTTGGCGCCGAAGCGCTTCTTTACGTTTTCAATGGCGATGAGCGACATTGAGCTTCCTTTCCAGGTAACGGCTGTAGCGGGATAGCGGCCAGCACAGCGCAAAGTAGATCAGCGCGACCAGCGCGTAGACGGTAAAGGGGCTGAAGGTGGCGTTGGTAATGACAGTGCCCGCCTTGGACAGCTCGACAAAGCCGATGATGGACGCCAGCGCCGTGCCCTTGATGATCTGCACCACGAACCCCACCGTGGGCGCAATGGCAATGCGCAGCGCCTGCGGCAGGATCACGTAGCGCATCTGCTGCAGGTGGCCCAGCGAAAGGCAGCCGGCGGCTTCCCACTGGCCCTTGGGGATGGCCTCGACGCAGCCGCGCCAGATCTCCGCCAGGTAGGCGCCGGACCACAGCGACAATGCCAGGCCAGCGGCCAGCCAGGCCGGGATCTCCACGCCGAACAGCGCCAGGCCGAAGAAGGCCAGGAACAGCTGCATCAGCAGCGGCGTGCCCTGGAACACTTCGATAAAGGCCCACGCCGCGCGGCGCGCCGGCGCGCGCCGGCTGATGCGCATCAGCAGCACCAGCAGCCCGATGACGGCACCGCCGGCAAAGGCCACCAGCGACAGCACCACGGTCCAGCGCACCGCCATCAGCAGGTTGCGCAGGATGTCCCAGGTTGAAAAATCGGTCATGACGCCCTCCGCAGCAGCGTGCCGCCAATGCCGCGCAGCACCTGGCGCAGGCCGATGGCAAGCAGCAGGTAGATGGCGGTGGTCAGCAGGTAGACCTCGAACGCACGGAAATTCCGGCCCTGGACGAAGTTGGCGGCAAAGGTCAGGTCCTCGACCGCGATCTGCGAGCACACCGCCGAGCCCAGCATGACGATCACCACCTGGCTGGACAGCGCCGGCCAGATCTTCTGCAGGGCGGGGCGCAGCACCACGTGGCGAAACACCTGGAAGGGCGACATCGCCAGGCTGGCGCCTGCTTCAAGCTGGCCGCGCGGCACGGCCGCGATGCCCGCGCGCACGATCTCCGCGCTGTAGGCGCCAAGGTTGATCACCATGGCCAGGATGGCAGCCTGCATTTCTCCCAGTTGCACGCCCGCGCTGGGCAGGCCGAAGAAGATAAAGAACAGCTGGATCAGGAACGGCGTATTGCGGATCAGCTCCACATAGCCGCCCGCGACGGCCGCCAGCCAGGCCGGGCCCTGGGTGCGCGCCCAGGCGCAGGCGATGCCGAGGGTCACCCCCAGCACGCCGCCCATGGCGGTGAGTTCGGCCGTGACTCTGACGCCGTGCGCGAACACGCCGGCGTAATCGAAGGCCGAAAGGAAATCGAATTGGTAGGACATGCGGTAGCGATCGGTGGAGGCGCCCGGTCGGGGCGCTCATGAGCGCGGAACTGGCGCAGTACGCCATGCCGCGGCGGCTGCCCGCCGGGCACGGCTTCCCGTGGCTTGGGCCATTAGTGCATCAACACATCAACACATCAACGCATCAACGCATCAACGCATCAACGTATCAAAGCGTGGCCGGCAGCGGCATACCCAGCCACTTCACCGTGATCGCATTGAGCTCGCCGTCCTTTTTCACTTCCGCCAGGATGGCGTTGACCTTGGCCTGCAGCTTGGGCTCGCCCTTGTTCAGGCCGATGAAGCAGGGCGAGTTCTTGATCAGGAACTTCGGCTCCGGATTCTTGGGCGGGTTCTTGGCGAGGATGGCGGCTGCCACCACGTTGCCCGTCGCCACCAGTTGCACCTGGCCGGACAGGAACGCACTGATGGTGCCGTTGTTGTCTTCGTAGCGCTTGATGGTGGCCGTCGCCGGGGCGATCTTGCTCAGCTCCAGGTCCTCCACCGCGCCGCGCGTCACGCCGATGGTCTTGCCGGCCAGTTCGGCGGCACCGGTCACTTTCTGGTCGGCCGGGCCAAACACGCCGTTATAGAACGGCGCGTAAGCCTCGCTGAAATCGATGGCCTTCTCGCGCTCGGCGTTCTTGCCCATGCTGGAGATCACCAGGTCCACCTTCCTGGTCTGCAGGTAGGGCACGCGGTTGGTGCTGGTCACGGGCACCAGTTCCAGCTTCACGCCCATCTTCCTGGCAATCAGCGCCGCCACGTCGATGTCCAGCCCCTGGGGCTTCATCTCGGCGTTGACCGAGCCGAACGGCGGAAAGTCCTGCGGCACCGCGACCTTGAGCACGCCGGCCTTGACCACATCGTCCAGCGCTTCGGCACCGGCGGTTTGCATTGTGAAGGCGAGGGCGGCGGCACCGAGGCCGAGGAGGAGTTTGGAGAGCTTCATAAGGGTCCTTGCTAGCTTGCCGTTGGGTGGAAATTCAAAGATTCGAAATAGCGAAATAGAAGAAACAGGTCGTTGCTATCTACCGGTTGCCCGCGCGCTCAGGCCGCATGACCCAGCGGGCTCAGCGCCTGGCGCAGCGGATCCGGCGGGGCCGCCGGCGTGGCGGCGCTCAGGCCGGCCTCGACGTGGCACAAGTGGGCGTCCATCAGCGCGATGGCGCGCTCGGTATCGCCAGCGGCTAGCGCTGCCACGATCAGCACATGCTCGGCGCAGGACTCGCTGGCCTGGTGACTGGACTGGTAGCGCATGGCAATCAGCGTGGTGCGCGCCGTCAGGTCGCGCAGCGTGTCGGCCAGCAGCACATTGCCCACGCATTCGGCCAGGCATACATGGAAGTCGCCCAGCAGGTAGCTGCGCACGGCGGCGTCGTCGGCGCTCAGCGCGCGCTGCTCCTGTGCCACGTGCTCCTGCAACCGGCCGATGGCGGCGGCGGAGACCGGCGCCGCATAGCGCAGCAAGCCAAGCTCGATCGCACGCCGGGCGGCAAACGCCTGGCGGGCTTCCTGCCGCGACGGCTCGATCACAAACCAGCCGCGCCGCGCCGACACCGTGACGATGCCGCGCGCGGCCAGCCGCGTCAGGGCTTCGCGCACCAGCGTGCGGCTGACGTCGAACAGCCCGGCCAGCGCCTGCTCGCCCAGCCGCGTGCCGGGGCCCAGGCGCTGGGCCAGGATCGATTGCGTGATGCGCTCGGCAATCTCGGCCGAAGTGCTGCCGCGGGCGGGGCCGGCGGCATCGCAGAAGGCTGGCATGGAGGGGGCGGCGAAAGTCATGCCAGCCTCAGACGCAAGAGGTATGCCAGACTGATATACAAGCGTGATGTGCAGATTTTGTACACAAAACAGCCTTGGCCCGGGCTGGGCGCGCACCAGTTGGGCGCGGCCTATGTCGCTGGCGAGTGCAGGTGCACGACAGTGGTGCGGCGAGTGCTGCCGGCGAAGTGCCCAGGCTGCATGCGCAAGGCGCGGCCGATCACTTGGGCGAGGCGATGCACTTTGGGCCCGCCGCTAGCATCGGTGGACGTCTGCACCCTGCCGCCGGAAGGGATTCCCACGCCAGGCGTAGCCTGATCCGATCACCACCCGCCGCCCAGCGCCCGGAACGTCGCCACCGCGGCGCGCGCGTTGTCGGCGTGCACGCGGGCCTGCTGGTCGCGCGCGGCCAGCAACTGGCGTTCCTCATCCAACACCTCGAACAGGCTGACGGCACCGCCCTTGTACGCATCTTCGGAGGCGCCGCGCGCGCGTTCGTGGGCGTCGATCTCGGTGCTCAGCTCCTTGCCTTGCGACTCCAGCTCGGTCAGCGTGACGATGGCGTTCTCCACGTCTTCGGTGGCGCGCAGCATGGCCTTGCGGTAGTTGACCAGCGCCTCGGCGTTGGCGCCCTTGGCTTGCGCCACCTCGGCATCCACGCGGCCGAAGTCGAACAGGCGCCAGCGCAAGCCCGCTGCCGCGACCGGCTGGAACGCGGCTGCGGAAAACAGCTTGGCGCCGCTCAGGCTCTCAAAGCCGAGCAGCGCGGACAAGGACAGCTTGGGGTAGTACTCGGCGGTGGCCGCGCCGATGCGCGCGCTGCTGGCGGCCAGCCTGCGCTCGGCCGCGATCACGTCGGGGCGGCGGCGCAACAGGTCGGCGGGACCCTGGGCCACGGAGATGGCTGGCACGGCCACGCCGTTCGGCAGGGGGCCAAGCTCGGCCGCGTAGGTACCCGGCTGCGCGCCCATCAGCACATCTAACCGGTTCAACTGGGTTTGCAGCTCGATCCGCAACGGTGGAATGGTGACGCGCGCCTGCGCCACCAGCGCTTGCGCCTGGGCTACCTCGCGGCTGGATGCGAGCCCGTCGCGCAAGCGCAATTGCACCAGGTCCAGCAGCTGGCCGTTGTTCGTCACCTGCTCCTGCGCAATGGCAATGCGCTGCTGCGCGCCGCGTACGCGCAAGTAGGCATCGGCGGCCTCGGCCGCAACCGAGATGCGCACGCCAAGCTGGTCGGCCTGCGCGGCCTGCGCCTCGGCGTCGGCCGCCTCTGCGCCACGCCGCAGGCCGCCGGACAGGTCGATCTCCCAGCTCGCGCCCGCGCCCACATCGTAGAGCGCGGCATTGCGGTCGTAGCCGGGGAACTTGCTCGCGATCTTGCCTAGCGGGCTTTCCAGCGACTGATGCACCTTGGCCGCCTGCGCCGACAAACTGCCTTGGGGCAGCAGTTGCGCACCGGCCTCGGCGGCAGCGGCCCGCGCCTGCTGCACGCGGGCGAACGCGGCGGCCAGGTCCAGGTTCTGGTCCAGCGCGCGCTGGACGATGCGCGTGAGCGCGGGATCGTTGAATCCCGTCCACCAGGTATCCAGCGCTGGCGCTGGTTGGGGCGTGGCGCGTGCGGCCAGCGCATCGGCATGCGGGTAGCTGGCTGCGGTGTCGGCCGCGGGCGCCTTGTAGTCCGGGCCTACCGCGGCGCAAGCCGCCAGGCCCAGCGCCGTCAGCGCTGCCGCGGCGAGCGCGGTGGCCCGCGCCGCGTGCCGGCGCAGGTGCTGGTGCGGCTGCGGCTGTTCAGGCGCGAGTCCGGGGCGGGGCGGGGTACGGCTCATGTCCATCTCCTTCAGGGATTCAGGGATTCGGGGATTCAGGGAAATCAGGAAGCGGCTTGATCGCCGCCCCACTGGCTTTCTTCAACAAGTTACTTGCATGATGATATTTACAACTCTATACTAACTTTCATCTTGCTAGCAACATGATTCCCGGAGGTGGCGGACATGCAGAAAAAGCCGCTCGACAACGCGCCTTGCCCCATTGCCCGCAGCCTGGCGCGGGTGGGTGAGCCGTGGAGCATCCTGATCCTGCGGGAGGCGTTCTATGGCAACAGCCGCTTCGATGAATTCCAGAAGCAGTTGGGCATTGCGCCCAACATGCTGGCGCGCCGCCTCGAGACCCTGGTGCGCGAGGGCCTGCTTGCGCGGCGCCAGTACTGCGAGCGGCCGCCGCGTTTCGAGTACCTGCTGACTGCCCGGGGCCGCGAATTCCGCCCGGTGATGCTGGCGCTGCTGGCCTGGGGCAACCGCCACTTCTCGCCGGAGGGCGAGAGCTTGTTGCTGGTGGACCGCCAGACCGGCGCCACCGTTATCCCGATCCTGGTGGATGCGCAGACCGGGCATCCGATTACCGATGACGATCCCATGGTCGTGGCCGGCCCGGCGGCCAGCGAGGGCGTCCGCGCCAAGCTCGAAAAGGCGGCGCGCGCACGCGCGGCCCACATCCCCGATGTCCCGCAGGCAACAGTCCATACGTGAAAGCACGGCAGCGTTAGCGCGCTGAGGCAAACGTCAAAGCAAAAGTTAGAGCGAAAACCAGAGGAAGCTTCATGACAAGCGACATCACCGCCGAGCGCGCAGGCCCGGCGCCCATCCCCGTTACCAGCAAGCCCCGCATCAGCCGCAAGCGGCTGATCATGACCGGCGTGTTCATCGCCGCCGGCCTTGGCGCCGCCGCCTACGGTCAGCACTGGTGGACGCACGGCCGTTTCCTGGAAAGCACCGACGATGCTTATGTCGGCGGAGAAGTCACGGTGATTGCGCCGAAGGTGCCGGGCTACCTGGCGCAGGTGCTGGTGACCGACAACCAGCAGGTGCACGCCGGCGACTTGCTGGCCCGCATCGATGACCGTGACTACCGCGCCGCGCTGGCCAAGGCGGAAGGGGCGGTGGCCGCCCAGCAGGCGCTGCTGGCCAACCTGGACGCCACCCGCTCCTTGCAGGAAGCCGTGATCGGCCAGGCGCGGGCGGCAGTCACCGCGGTGAATGCCGACACCCTGCGCTCGCGTGACGACCAGGCTCGTTACCAGAGCCTGGCGGCCAAATCGGCGGTATCGGTCCAGAGCGCGCAAAAGGCCGACTCGGACTACAAGCAAGCTCTCGCCAACACGCAGAAAGCGCAGGCCAGCCTGCTCGCCGCGCAGCGCCAGGTCGACGTGATCGCAACGCAGAAGCTGCAAGCGCAGGCGGCGCTTGCGCAAGCCGTTGCCGAGCGCGACATCGCCAGATTGAACCTGGGCTACACGGAGCTGCGCGCGCCCATCGATGGCACCATTGGCAACCGCCGCGCCCGCGTGGGCGCCTACGCCGCGGGCGGTGCGCAACTGCTGTCGGTGGTGCCGGCGCGCGGCCTGTGGGTCGATGCGAATTTCAAGGAAGGCCAGCTTGCGCATCTGCGCCCGGGCATGCGTGCCACGGTGGAGGCCGACGTGCTGCCCGGCCGCGTGTTCCACGGCCGCGTACTCAGCCTGGCGCCGGCCACGGGGGCGCAGTTCAGCGTGCTGCCGCCAGAGAACGCCACCGGCAACTTCACCAAGATTGTCCAGCGTGTGCCGGTGCGCATCATGCTGGATGACAACGAGGCCGCGCTGGCCATGCTGCGGCCCGGCTTGTCGGTGCTGGCGCAAGTCGATTCCCGCGCCGACGCGCAGGTGCAACAATGAGCAGCAGCGTCCTGGCCGGCCCGGGGCAGGCCACGCAGCCAGCCGTGCCCGTGCAGCCGTCTGCGCCGGCGTTTTCCGCGGCCTCCATGAGCACGGCCGCCAAGGTGCTGGCCTTCGCCACCATGTGCGTGGGCATGTTCATCGCCTTGCTGGATATCCAGATCGTCTCGGCCTCGCTGCGCGACATCGGCGGCGGGCTGTCGGCGGGTACCGATGAAACCGTGTGGGTGCAGACCAGCTACCTGATCGCCGAGATCATCGTGATTCCACTGTCGGGCTGGCTGTCGCGCGTGATGTCCACGCGCTGGCTGTTTGCTGTTTCTGCGGCAGGCTTTACGCTAACCAGCCTGCTGTGCGGCATCGCCTGGAACATCCAGAGCATGATCGCCTTTCGCGCCATGCAGGGCTTCCTGGGCGGCTCGATGATTCCGCTGGTGTTTACCACGGCCTTCGCCTTCTTCGGCGGCAAGCAGCGCGTGATCGCCGCGGCCACCATCGGCGCCCTGGCCTCGCTGGCGCCCACGCTCGGGCCCACCGTGGGCGGCTGGATCACCGACAACTACTCCTGGCACTGGTTGTTCTTCATCAACCTGGTGCCGGGCATCTTCATCACGGTGGCGGTGCCGCTGCTGGTGCGCGTGGACCGGCCCAACTGGTCGCTGGTGCGCGGCGCCGACTATCTCGGCATGACGCTGATGGCACTATTCCTCGGCTGCCTGCAGTACACGCTGGAAGAAGGCCCGCGCTGGGACTGGTTTGGCGACGACGTGATTCGCACCACCGCCTGGATCTCGGGCATTGCGGGTGTCGGCTTTGTCTGGCGCAGCCTGACCTACGCACAGCCGGTGGTGGACCTGCGCGCGCTCAAGGACCGCAACTTCGCACTCGGCTGCTTCTTCTCGTTCATGACCGGCGTGGGCATCTTCGCCACCATCTATCTCACGCCGCTGTTCCTGGGCCGCGTGCGCGGCTTCAGCGCGCTGCAGATCGGGCTGGCGGTGTTCTCAACCGGCGTGTTCCAGGTCATGTCGATCCCCGTCTACGCCTTCTTCGCCAATCGGGTGGACCTGCGCTGGCTGATGATGTTCGGGCTGGGCTGCTTCGCCTTCTCGATGTGGCAGTTCGCGCCGATCACACATGACTGGGGCGCGCAGGAACTGTTGCTGCCGCAGGCGTTCCGCGGCATGGCGCAGCAGTTCGCGGTGGCGCCGGCGGTCACGCTCACGCTGGGGGCGTTGGCGCCGGAGCGGCTCAAGCTGGCATCCGGGCTGTTCAACCTGATGCGCAACCTGGGCGGCGCGATCGGCATCGCCAGCTGCGCGACCATCCTGAACGACCGCACCAACCTGCATTTCCAGCGCCTGGCGGAGCACCTGAACGACAGCAACGAGGCCATGGGCGCGCTGCTGCAGGCGGTGGGCAGCAATATGGCCGCGCTGGGGCACGACCTCGCCGATGCGCAGTCCGCCGCGCTCAGGCAACTGTGGGCACTGACCTGGCGCGAGGCGCAGACGCAGACGTTTGGCGATGCCTTCCTAGTCATCATGGTGTGCTTTGTCATCGCCACCGCCATGGTGCCGCTGCTGCGCAAGGCGGGCCCGCCCATGGCGCCATCGGCCGATGCGCATTGAGGCCTTCCACACCCGGGAGATGGATCATGAACACCCGTTTAGCTAGCGCGCTGGCCTGTGCCACGCTGTTTGCCGCCCTGGCGGCCCAAACCGTCCACGCCGGCACGGAGCGCCCGCGCGACGCCGGCGTGGGATGCGCCCGCGCCGACAACCGCTACTGCAACGCGCCGCCGGGCGCGGCGGCTGGCGATGCGCAAGCGCAATGGCCGGCCGCTACGCGGCCGGCTTCGTCCACCACCCCAAGGAGCTTGTGATGAAAACCAGGGAAGTTGTGTTGTGCCACCCCGTTCGCACCGCCATCGGCGCCTATAACGGTTCGCTCAAGGCCACGCCGGCAACCGAACTGGGCGCGGCGGTCATCCGCGAGACGGTGCGCCGCTCCGGCGTCGATCCGCAGCGGATCGGCAGCGTGGTGTTCGGCAATGTGATCCAGGCGGGCAACAGGATGAATCCCGCCCGGCAGGCGGCCATTGGCGCGGGCCTGCCGGTTTCGCTGCCGGCGATGACGGTCAACCGCGTGTGCGGGTCGGGCGCGCAGGCCATCGCCAGTGCCGCCGATGAAATCTGGCTTGGCCATGTCGACGTGGCGATTGCCGGTGGCATGGAGAACATGGACCAGGCGCCGTACCTGATGCCCGCCGCCCGCTGGGGCAGCCGCATGGGCGACGCGGCGCTGCAGGACAGCATGCTGCGCGATGGCCTGGTGGACGCCTTCTCGGGCGAGCACTCGGGCTGGCATACCGAGGACCTGGTGACCCGAAACAAGATCGGCCGCGACGAACAGGACCGCTGGGCAGAGCGCTCGCAAAGCCGCTTTGCCCGCGCGCAGGAGCAAGGCCGCTTTGTGGAGCAGATCATCGGTGTGCCCGTGAAGGCGAAGGGCGGCACGTCCACGTTCAACGTGGATGAAGCGAACCGGCCGGATACCACCTTCGAGATTCTCAGCAAGCTGCGTCCGGCGTTTCGCAAGGACGGCACCATCACCGCGGGCAATGCACCGGGACTCAATAGCGGCGCGGCCGCCATGCTGGTCGCCGAACGATCGCTGGCCGAGAGCCTCGGGCTGGCACCGATGGCCCGGCTGGTGGCCTATGGCGTAGGCGCCGTCGAGCCAGGCTTGTTCGGCCTTGGGCCTGTTCCCGCTGTGCGCCAGGCGCTGCAGCGGGCGCAATGGGCGCTGGGCGATGTCGAGTGGATCGAGATCAATGAGGCCTTCGCGGCGGTGCCCCTGGCCGTGGCGGGCGAACTCGGATTGCCGCTCGACATCATCAACGTGGAGGGCGGCGCGATCGCGCATGGCCATCCCATCGGCGCGACCGGGGCGGTGCTCACCACACGCCTGCTGTATGCGATGCGTGCGCATGGGCTACGCCGGGGCGTCGTGACGCTGTGCATCGGGGGCGGGCAGGGCATTGCGCTGGCGCTCGAAGCCCTGGATTAGACGGCACCGGTGAGGCCGGCATTGCGGCGTTTCAATCCAGCTATCATGCTGAAAGTATCAAGATGCCGAAGCGGAGTCGTCGACCATGCAAAGAAAAACCTTCAGGAACATGCAATGCCCCATCGCCCGCGGGCTGGAACGGGTTGGCGAGTGGTGGAGCATGCTGCTGATGCGCGAGGCGTTCTACGGCGCGCGGCGTTTCGACGACTTCCAGAAGAACCTGGACATCGCGCCCAATATGCTCACGCGCCGCCTCACCGCGCTGGTGGAGGAGGGGCTGCTGGCGCGCCGGCAGTACTCGGAGAAGCCGCCGCGCTACGAGTATGTGCTGACCCAATGCGGGCGGGATTTCCTGCCCGTGCTGCTGGCCATGCTGGCCTGGGGCAACAAGCACTTCGCGCCGGAAGGCCCCAGCGTGGAACTGCGCGACAAGGAAACCGGCAAGGTGGTCGATCCCGTGCTGGTGGATGCCGGCACGGGCGAGCGGCTGAATTTCAAGCGGCATGCCCTGGTGGCGGGCCCGGCCGCCGCGGACGGCATGCGCCGGCGCCTGGCATCCGCCGCCGCCTTCCTGGGGGGCGCGGAGCAAACCGGGGAGGCGGGCGGCGTGGTGCTCGCCGGGGACCTGTCGTAGGCGCTTTGCACTGTTGGTCACTGTTGGTCACTGTTAACCAAGTAGGACATCGAAGCGGGGAACGTCATGAAGATTCTGGTCCTGGGCGCTGGCGCCATGGGTGGCTACTACGGCGCGCGCCTGATGCAGGCGGGGGCGGATGTCACGTTCCTGGTGCGCCCACGGCGCGCCGAAGCGCTGGCCAGAGATGGCCTGACCGTGCGCAGCGAGCTTGGCGATATCCGCGCCGCGGTGAAGACGGTGCTGGCCGAGGACGCCAAGGCAGATTACGACCTGGTCCTGCTGGCATGCAAGACCTACGACCTGGACAGCGCGATGGCAGCGCTGGGCCCGGCGCTTTCTGCCAGCGGGGGCAAGCGCGCGGCAATCCTGCCGCTCGTCAACGGGCTGCGCGCGTATGAGACGCTGGACGCGCGCTACGGCCGCGACAGGGTGCTTGGCGGCGTGTCGTACATTGCCACCACGCTCGACGCCGCTGGCGCGGTGGTGCATCAGGGCGCGGTCGACAGGCTCATCGTGGGAGCGCGTGCCGAGTCGGCACAGGACCTGGCCGCGGCCTTCCATGCGCTTGCCGCCAGCACGCCCGGCACGCGCGAGTTGTCACCAGCCATCGACCAGGCGCTGTGGAACAAGTGGGTGATGATCTCGGCCGGTGCGCTGATGACCTGCCTGATGCGTGGCGCCGTTGGCCAGATCGTCAGGACGGTGGACGGCCGCGCGCTGATGCAGCAGGCCATGGACGAATGCGCGGCGGTGGCGCGTTTGTCCGGGTACGCCTTGCCCGAGCCGGTGGCCCAGGCCGTGGCCGCGCGCCTGCTGGACGAGAACTCGGCCTGGGCTGCCTCCATGATGCGCGATATCGCGCAGGGCGCGCCCCGCCTGGAGGCGTACGACATCGTCGGCGACATGGCACAGCGTGCCGCGCGGCTGGGGCATGCGGTGCCGCTGGTGCGCATCGCCTATAGCCACCTGCAGGTCTACGAGGCGCAGCGCGCCGCGGCCTGACGCGCCGAGGCCGCCTGCGCGGCGGCGGCCGCGCGGCGCTCCCGCGCTGCATGCCGGAACATGCCCGGCCCCACGCCAAAGTACGCTTTGAAGGCGCGCCCGAAGGCGGCCTCGGAGGCATAGCCGCATTGCTCGCCGATGCTGGCCGCGGAGCCGCGGTCCAGCGTCAGCAGGCGGGCGGCCATTTCCATGCGCAAGGTGGTCACGAACTGCAACGGCGTCTCGCCGCTGAGCTGGGCGAAGCGCCGTGCGAACGTGGCGCGCGACACATTGCACACCGCCGCCAGCGACGCCACCGACCACGGCTCGGCCGGCGCGCGCAGTACCGCATCGATCGCCTTGGACAGCCGCGCATCGGCCATCAGCGCCAGCAGGCTATGCGTGACGCCGCCCTGCGCGATCAGCGCGCGCAACAGCAGGGTCAGCAACGCGGTGGAGAGCTGCCCGATGACCGCCGCGCCACCCGGCTCGGGCGCCTGCGCCTCGTTGCGCATCATGTCGATCAGCGCATGCAGCCAGGCGCAATCGGCGCGCTGCGCGGTGGCCACGCGCAGCACCGGTGGCAGGTTGCGCAACAGCACCGTGCCCGGCAGGCCCAGCACGAACGTGCCGCACAGCATGTCCAGCGGATGCGCGTCGCCGGGCATCGTCACCTCGGTCAGCAGGCCATTGAAGCGCGTGGTCTGGGCCGGCATGGCGGGGTGCGCCCCTTCGGCCCCATCGGTCCCCTCGGGCAGGCTGCGCAGCGTGTGCGCGCTGCCATGCGGGAACAGCAGCACGTCGCCCGCAGCGAGCGAGATGGCCTCCTGCGCCACCAGCGCGCGCGCCTGCCCCTTCAGGATGATGTGATACGGCAGGTGGCCGGCGGGCGCTGCCGCGTTGTCCACCCGCCAGTTGCCGGCGAAGTGGCAGTGCAGGTCGACGGTGCCGGCGGGTGAAAGCATGCGCACAAGTTCGGTCAGGCTATCCATGGCGGGAACGGAGTCATCAAGACGGATACGATGTGTTGAGACGATAGCGCAAGATAATGCGACGATTATATGCGGTAAGTCGCATCTGGCGCGCCTAGACTTCAGTCCATGGAAGCAGCGCAACAAACACAGCGCGGGTCCATCAACCAACCGCAAAGGAGTGCCGTCATGTCCCGTCTTCACACTATCAACCCCGCCGAAGCCACCGGCCAGGCTGCCCAACTGTTCGCCGCCATCAAGGGCGCCGTGGGCAAGGTGCCCAACGCTTACGCGGTGATCGGCAGCAATGCCCCCGAGGTGCTGGCCCACGCACTGCAAACCGGCGCGCTGCTCAAGAACGCCACGCTCAGCGCCCGTGAGCTCGAAGCGATCAACCTTGCCGTCAGCGAAGCGTCGGGTTGTGACTATTGCGTGGCCGCGCACACCATGACCGGCAAGATGGCCGGCTATACCGCCGAACAAACGCGAGAGCTGCGCGCCGGCGAATACCCGCAAGACAGCAAGATCGACGCGCTGGTCCGCTTCGCACTGGCCGTGGTCACGACTTCCGGCACGTTACCCGCCAGCGTCGTCGCCAATGTGCGCGAAGCCGGCTACACCGATCGCCAGATCGTCGAGAGCATCCAGGCCATCAGCGCGATCCTGTTCACCAATATGATCAACCGCGTCAACGATACGGTGATCGATTTCCCCAAGGTGGCGTGACAGAGGGCGGGGCGGCCGGCCAGGCCGCTCCCGCCGCCAGCGCAGCGCGCCGGGGCGTGTCCGAAAAGTCACCCGCCTGCGCTATCATCTGGGCCCGATCGCCAAGAGCGCTCGGGCGCTTCGTTGTATTCCCGACCCAAACCGTGCTCGACGTGCCTATCTCCAACCGCCGCCGCAAGCTGCGCGCGGATGCCGTATCCGCTATGGTTTCGGGCTCAGGCCATTCAGGTGCTTGACCAGCTTGCCCAGCGTGGTGGCCTGGATCAGCAGGCTGAACACCACCACCAGGTAAGTCACGCCGATCAGCATCTCGCGGCCGGGAAACTCCGGCAGCGATAGCGCCAGCGCGATCGAGATGCCGCCACGCAGGCCGCCCCAGGTCATGATGGTGGCCGAGTGGGGATTGAGCCGGCGGAAATTCTGCAGCGCCAGCAACGGGATGGCCACGCTGATGCCGCGGGCAACCAGCACCACGGGAATCGCCGCCAGCCCCAGCCAGACGATATGCAGCTGCAGCGACAGCGCGATGATCTCCAGCCCGATCAGGCCAAACAGCACCAGGTTGAGCAACTCGTCCAGCAGGCCCCAGAAATTGAACAAGTGCTCGCGGGTCTTCTCCGACATCGACTTGCTGGTGCTATGGTTGCCGATCACCAAGCCCATGATGACCACCGACAGCGGCGCGGACACGTGCACCGCTTCGGCCAGGCTGTAGCCGCCGGTGGCGAGCGCCAGCGTGATCAGGATCTCGACCGGATAGCTGTCGATCCCGCGCAGCAGCACCGACGCCACATAGCCCACCACCATGCCCAGCACCACCGCGCCCAGCACTTCGCGCACCAGCGCTAGCGCCACGTGCGAAGCGGAGAATTCGGTGGCGCCGGTAGCTAGCCCCACCAGGGTCAGGAATGCCACCACCGCGGTGCCGTCGTTGAACAGCGACTCGCCTGCGATCTTGGTTTCCAGGCTTTCCGATGCGCCCGCGTTCTTGAGCACGCTGAGCACGGCGATCGGATCGGTAGGGGAAATCAGCGCGCCGAACACCAGGCACCACAGCAGGCTGACCGGGTGGCCCAGCCACCGTGCGACATAGAAGAAGCCGAACCCGACCGCGGCGGTCGAGATCACCACGCCGACCGTGGCCAGCATGACTACGGCCCGGCGCTGGCGGCGCATGCGCGAGAGGTCGACGTGCAAGGCGCCGGCGAACAGCAGCAGGCTGAGCAGGCCGTGGAAGACCACGTCGGAGAAATCGATCTGGGCCACGAGCTTGCGGGCCTGCGCGACCATTTCAGGGTGGTTGAAGCCGAGGATGGACACACTCAGGCAGGTCACCAGCCCGACGGCCGTGATGCCCAGGGTGTCGGGCAGCTTGATGAAGCGGTGGTTGATGACGCCGAAAATGGCGATGAGGGTGAAAAGGGCACCAGTCCCTTGGAATACAGTCATGCGGGGCGTTCTCCTTGCTGATGGGCGTTGCGGGTGTTTCAAGCATTGCAGGCATACCGGCACTAGCAGTACTGGCAGTACTACCGGCACTACCGGCATTCCGCGCCGGGTGCGACGGCATGTGGATTTTGTGCCACATCAACCATACCAGCAATTGTGAAATTTCTCCAAATGGCGCCCGCCTGACGAAAAAAGGGGGGCAGCCGCCGCTGCCCCCCATTGCTTACCTGGCTCGCCGCTTGCTCAGCGGTTCAAGCCCCGGACCTCATTGCGCCGCCATGCGCGCTGGCCAGGCGGAACTGGCCTACCGCATCGGCCAGCTTGTTGGCTTGCTCATGCAGGAAACCGGCCGCTGCCGAGGCTTGCTCAACCAGCGCCGCATTCTGCTGCGTCGCCCCGTCGAGCTGGCTTACGGCTTGGTTGACCTGCGTGATGCCCACGCTTTGCTCGCTGCCGGCATTCGAGATTTCGCGCAGCACCTGCTCGACCTGCTTCACGCTGGCCACGATGCTGTTCATCGTCTCGCCGGCGTCCCGCACCAGCTCCGCGCCCGAGTCCACCTTGGCCACCGATTTGCTGATCAGTCCCTTGATCTCCTTGGCGGCCTGGGCGCTGCGCTGGGCCAGCGTGCGGACTTCGCCAGCCACCACGGCGAATCCGCGTCCCTGTTCGCCGGCGCGGGCGGCTTCCACGGCGGCGTTGAGCGCCAGGATGTTGGTCTGGAAGGCGATGCCGTCGATGACCCCGATGATGTCGTGGATCTTGGCGGAGGCGGTCGAGATTTCCTGCATGGTGGTCACCACGCGAGAAACGGCATCGCCCCCCCGATTGGCGACCTGTGAGGCCGCGGCCGCCAGCTCGCCGGCGCGCACGGCGGCCTCGGCCGAGTTTTGCACAGTGCCGGTGAGCTGGTCCATGGCAGCCGCTGTCTGCTCCAGGCTGGCGGCGGCTTGCTCGGTACGCGCGGACAGGTCGATATTGCCCTGCGAGATTTCGGCGGTTGCCGTACGAACCGATTCGCTGCTGTCCCGGATATCGATCAGCACCGTGGCGAGCTTGTCGGCAAACTGGTTGAACGCGCGGGCGATCTGCGTGACCTCATCATTGCCGTCAGCCGGCAGGCGCTTGGTCAGGTCGCCGTGTCCGGAGCCGATTTCGTCCATCGCCTCGCGCACCTGGGACAGCCGGCGGAACGCAGAGGCAGTCATGACCGAGCCGACGCCCGCGGCGAGGAAGGCCACCGTCACCAGGGTCATGAACATGGCCTGCAGCACATTGCGCAGGCCGGCCAGGGCTTCGTCCTCATCCATGGCAACCACCACTTCCCAGTCGGAGTTCTTGACCGGCTCCGCATGCAGCAGCTTGGTGGCACCCGCGATCTTCACTGCGAGGGGCTGCTCGGGATCCGACAGGCTGCCCAGGGCGTTCGCCGTCAGGTCGGCGGACAGATCGGTGGCCGGCTTGAGGTTGAGCCTGGCATCGGGATGCGCCACGATGCGCCCGCTCTTGTCGGCCAGGAAGGCAAAGCTGGCCGGGGTGGGGTGGATGCCGTTCACGGTGGAGGTCACGGCGTCCAGGTTCACATCGGCGGCCACCACGGCCTTCAACTGGCCATTGGCCAGCACGGGCAGGGCCAGCGTCACCACGAGCTTCTTGGTCGCGACATCTTCATACGGCTGCGTGATGACCAGCTTGCCGGCGCTGACGGCGGCCTGGTACCACGGGCGGCCCGTGGGATCGTAGTCGGCGGGGATGCCGAGGTCGCGGGAAAACACCGCGTGCTTGTCCGGGTAGCCCGCGTAGGCCACGACAAAGCCGCCGGATTTTTCCAGCTGCGTGACCGCGGACATGGGATCGGTGGAAAGGCTCTCCGGCGATACGGCTTGCACCATGTCGGCCCGCGCGGTCAGCCACTCGGTGATGGCTTGCGCGTTGCCTTGGGTGATGGTGGCGAGGTTTTGCCGCAGCGTGCGTTCGTCGCTGTGCTTCGTGACTACGTAGGTGATGCCGGTGGATGCGGACAGGGCGGTGACAACGATGGCGACACAGGTCGCCGTAATGCGTGTACGGAGCGAGAGAAGCATGCGCGTTGGGTAGGGGGCGGTGGTTGAAAAAGGCCTCCGACAATTTTGTTGTCGGCCAGCATGCCCCGGCTAACGGAAGGCTGGAGGGGAACTGTAGGGCTGAAACGGCAATGTGCAGACATTTCATCGCGCTAGTGCATGGCGGCGCCCCGCGGCGTGGTGAATACGCCGCTATTGCGCAGCGGGACTCGGTTTCCGCACCATCCTTGCCTCAGCCGCCAACCTTAAAAAATGCCAGGAAACGACGCATGATGGGTGACAGCGCTCCGGTGCGATGCGCCACCAGCACCCGGCTGTTGGCATCCTGGCCAGCCAGCGGCCGGTACGTCACTCCGGGGATGCCGGTGCGCGCGTAGATCTCCGGCAGCACCGACACGCCGGCGCCGCTCGCTACCAATCCAATGATGGTGGTCGCCTCGCGCGCCTCCTGGCCGATGCGCGGGGCAAAGCCCGCCCGGTTGCAAAGCGTGGTGACGTGGTCGAACAGCCCGCAGCCCAGCCCGCGGGGGAACAGCAAGAAGGGCTGTGCGGACAGCGCGCCGATATCGATCCCGGCGTCGTCCAACGAGTTTGCCAGTGCGTGCGAGGCAGGCAGCACGGCGACCAGGCGGTCGGCCAGCACCTCGTGCACGGTGATGCTGGCGGGCGGGTAGAACTGGGGCGACGGCCGCAGGAAGCCAATGTCGATCTCGCCTTTCTCCAGTCCTTGCAACTGCTGGCCGGTGGACATATGCACCAGCTCCAGCATGGCGCGCGGGTGGTCCACGCGGAATCGCTGCACCGCGCGTGGAAACGCATCCTGCATCGGCACCGACGCGGTAAAACCCACGCGGATCTCGCCCGCCTCGCCGGCGGCCACCTGCCTGACCACCTCGCGGGCCTGCTCCAGGTTGGCGAGCGCCGCCCTGGCCTTGTCCAGGAACAGCGTGCCCGCCGGCGTCAGCGCCACATGATGGCGGGAGCGGTCCAGCAGCGCGCTGCCGAGTTCGTCCTCCAGCGCCTTGATCTGGGTGCTCAGCGGTGGCTGGCTGATATGGAGCTTGCGCGCGGCCTCGCTGAAGCTCAGCGCTTCGGCCACGGCGACGAAATAGCGAAGTTGGCGGAAATCCATTGCTTATATCGAAGTGCAATAACAAGGGGTTCAAAAACGTATTGGACAGTATCACGGCAGCTACCCAGAATGCACGCAAACGGCCTTGAGCCGCACCACAAACTGCACCATCAGGAGACAACCATGCTGCGCCGCCCCTACCTTGCCGGCTTCCTGGCCGCCGCGCTCTCGCTGGCCGCCAGCGCCCAGACCTACCCGGCCAAGCCAATCCGGCTGGTCGTGCCTTATGCCGCCGGTGGCGCGGTGGACATCGTGGCGCGCTCGGTCGGGCAGAAGATGAGCGTGCTGCTCAAGCAGCCCATCATCGTCGACAACCGTCCGGGCGCCAGCACCAATATCGGCATGGAGGCCGTGGCCAAGGCCGCGCCGGACGGCTACACGATCATGATGGCGTCCAATAGCCTGGCCACCAATGCCGCTCTGTTCGCCAAGCTGCCGTTCGACCCGGCACGGGATTTCATGCCGGTGGCGCGCGTGGGGCAGGCCTCGCTGGTGCTGGTGGTGCCCGCAAAATCCAGCGTGACGTCGCTCAAGGGCCTGGTTTCCCAGGCGCATGCCCAGCCGGGCAAGTTCAGCTATGCCTCGGCCGGCAACGGCAGCTCGGGCCATCTCGCCGGCGAGCTGTTCAAGGAAGCGGCGCACATCGACGTGCTGCATGTGCCTTACAAGGGTGGCGCGCCTGCGATCACCGACCTGCTGGGCGAGCGTATCTCGTTCATGCCGATCAACCCGCTCGAAGTCATCACCCATATCCGCGCCGGCACGCTGCGCGCCATCGCGGTGGCAAGCGACCAGCGCACGCCGCTGCTGCCGGACGTGCCGACCTCGCGCGAGCAAGGCTTGCCGGGCTTCACCGCCTCGGTCTGGTGGGGGCTGGTGGCGCCGGCCAAGACGCCGCCGGCCGTGGTCCATGAACTCAACACGGCCGCCAACGCCGCGCTCGCCGACCCCGATGTGCGCAAACAGCTCGCGCAACTGGGCGTGACCATCCTGCCGGGCACGCCTGAAGCTTTCGGCCAGTTCGTGCGCGGCGAAACCGCCACCTGGAACGGCGTCATCCGCAAGGCGGGCATCACGGCCGACTGAGGTCTCACGCGCATCCGACGATCCTACGACCCGATACGGCCCGATACGGCCCGATACGGCCCGATACGGCCCAACAAGATCCAAGAGAATCCCCCATGTCCGACATCCAAGCCCAAGCCCAGCCGGACGCGCAGCGTCCCTCGATCCTGGTGGTCAGCGCGCACGCCGCCGATTTTGTCTGGCGTGCCGGCGGCGCCATCGCGCTGTACGCCGAGCGTGGCTACAACGTCAAGATCGTCTGCCTGTCCTTTGGCGAGCGCGGCGAGTCCGCCAAGATGTGGCGCCAGCCGGGCATGACCATCGAGCGCGTCAAGGCGGCCCGGCATGAAGAAGCGCAGCAGGCCGCCGACATCCTGGGCGCGACGCTGGAGTGCTTCGACCTGGGGGACTACCCCATGCGCGTGACCGACGCAGCGCTGCTGCGCCTGGCCGATCTCTATCGCGCGCTGCGGCCCGAACTGGTGTTGAGCCACTCGCGCGAGGACATCTACAACTTTGACCATCCGCTGGCCACGCACGTCGCGCAGGAAGCGCGGGTCATCGCCCAGGCGCATGGCTACAAGCCCGAGGTGCCGGTGATCGGCGCGCCGCCGGTGTTCCTGTTCGAGCCGCATCAGCCTGAGCAATGCAACTGGAAGCCCGACGTGCTGCTCGATATCTCTTCGGTGTGGGAGAAGAAGCAGCGCGCCTTCGCCACCATGGCGGCGCAGGAACACCTGTGGGAGTACTACACCCGCGTGGCGCTGCAGCGCGGCGCGCAGGCCGCGCGCAACTCCGATCGCAAGGTGCAGTACGCAGAAGGCTATGCACGCGTGTTCCCGCAAGTCGCGCAGAGCCTGTCATGAAGACCATCGCCTATCGCAACATCCTGCGCGCGGGCGCCGCGGACATCGACGCACTGGGCGCCGCCGGTGTCGCCACGGTGCATGAGGCGCAGCGCCGCACCGGGCTGATGAAGCCGTACATGCGGCCAGTCCAGTCCCGTGCCGCCATGGCCGGCAGCGCCGTGACGGTGCTGATGCATCCCGGCGACAACTGGATGATCCACGTCGCGGTGGAGATGGTGCAGCGCGGCGACGTGCTGGTGGTGGCGCTGGTCAGCGACTGCACCGACGGCTTGTTCGGCGACCTGCTTGCCACCTCGCTCAAGGCGCGCGGCGCGCGCGGCCTGGTGATCGACGCCGGCGTGCGCGATGTGTCCACGCTCAATGCCATGGGCTTCCCGGTCTGGTCGCGGGCCGTCTCGGCGCAGGGCGCGGTCAAGGAGACCGTGGGCGCGGTCAATGTGCCGGTGGTCTGCGCCGGCGCCCACGTGCGCCCCGGCGACGTGATCGTGGCCGACGATGATGGCGTGGTGGTGGTGCCGCGCCCGCTCGCCGCCGAGACCGCGCGCCGTGCCGCCGAGCGCGGTGCCATGGAGGAGGGCAAGCGCGCTACGCTGGCCGCCGGCGTGCTGGGGCTGGACATGTACCAGATGCGCGAGGCGCTGGAGGCCAAGGGCCTGGCGTACGCCGAGCAGACCGTGGACTGGTACAGCGGTTTCGACGAAGCCTGACCGGGCGGCCACCGCCGGTTCGCGATCTGGTATAAGCGTCGCACACACGAATCCAGACACGATTCCAGACACGAATCCAGGCCGGGGAACCAGATGGAACTACGCCAGCTTCAGTATTTCGTCCGCGTGGTGGAGCTTGGCAGCATGAGCCGCGCGGCGCTCGACCTCGATATGGTGCAATCCGCCATGAGCCAGCAGATCAGCCGGCTGGAGAGCGAGCTGGCCACCCGGCTGCTGCGCCGGACCACGCGCGGCGTGACGCCCACCGAGGCCGGGCTGGCCTTCTTCCGCGAGGCGCAATTGGCGCTGCGCCATGCCGAGCAGGCCAAGCGCGCCGCCCACCATGCGCGGCTGTCCGGTACGGTCAGCGTGGGGCTGGCGCCCACCACGGCTTCGGTCATGGGTGTGCCGCTGATGCGCGCCATGCGCGAGCGCTATCCGGATGTGCGCCTGCATATGGTGGAGAGCCTGTCCGGTCACCTCAGCGCCATGCTCAACGCCCGCCAGCTCGACCTGGCCGTGCTGTTCGACACCGTTGTGGCGCGCCGCTGGAGCGTGACGCCGCTGCTTGAGGAAACCCTGTTCCTGATCCGCTCACGCCGCGCGCTGCCGGCCGAGCTCGACGCCGAGGCGCCGCTGCGGCTGCGCATGGCGCAATTGCGGGATGTGCCGCTGATCATGCCCACCGGCCTGCACGGGCTGCGCAGCACGCTCGATGCCGCCTTCGCCCGCGTGAAGATTGTGCCGCAGGTGGTGCAGGAGGTGGATTCCCTGGCCATGCTGATGGATGCCGTCGACCTCGGGTTTGGCGCCACCCTGCAGCCCTGGGCCGCGGTGGGGCGCTATGCCGATGCGCAGGCGCGTTTTCACCTGGCCGAGATCGCGGACCCCAAGGTGCGGCGCCAGAACGTCCTGTGCAGCCTCTCCGACGACGAACTATCGCCCGCCGCGCTGGCCATGCGCGTGGTGCTGGCCGACTGCGCCCGCGAACTGGTGCGCTCCGGCGCTTGGCGGGGGGCACGGCTGCTTGGGCCGGACGGCTGATGCACGTGCCCCGCAGGGGGTATCACGAATCGTGATGCCCCCATGTGATCCGGGGGCTTAGCAGGACGCCGGCGGGCCGCTACAGTGCGGGCATCCCCACCGGAACCCTCATCGTGCTGTCCATCATTCAAATCCTGGAGCCGCCCCTGCCGGCTTTCCCGAGCCTCGCCGGAGGCGCACGCCCATGATCGACGTCCTGGTCATCGGCGGCGGCAATGCCGCCCTGTGCGCGGCACTGATGGCGCGCGAAGCCGGCGCCAGCGTGCTGCTGCTGGAAGCCGCGCCGCGCGTGGGGCGCGGCGGCAACTCCCAGCACACCCGCAATTTGCGCTGCATGCACGACGCGCCGCAAGACGTGCTGGTCGAGGCCTATCCCGAAGAGGAATACTGGCAAGACCTGCTCAAGGTCACCGGCGGCCTGACCGACGAGCGCCTGGCCCGCCTGGCCATCCGCGCCTCGTCGACCTGCCGCGACTGGATGCGCAGCCACGGCGTGCACTTCCAGCCGCCGCTGTCAGGCGCGCTGCACGTGGCGCGCACCAATGCCTTCTTCATGGGCGGCGGCAAGGCGCTGGTCAACGCGTACTTCCGCAGTGCCGAAGCCCTTGGCGTCAAGGTGCGCTACAACGCGCCGGTGGATGCCATCGAGCTGGACGCAGGCCGCTTCAAAGCCGCCCGCATCGGCGGCGAGCGCATCGAGGCACGCAGCTGCGTGCTGGCCGCCGGCGGCTTCGAGTCCAACCGCGCATGGCTGCGCGAGGCCTGGGGCCAGAACGCCGACGGTGACTGGCCGGCCGACAACTTCCTGATCCGCGGCACGCGCTTCAACATGGGCGTGCTGCTCAAGTTCATGATCGAAGCCGGGGCGGACGCCATCGGCGACCCTTCCCAATCGCACTGCGTGGCCATCGACGCGCGCGCGCCGCTGTACGACGGCGGCATCTGCACGCGCGTGGACTGCGTCTCGCTGGGCGTGATGCTCAACCGCAATGCCGAGCGCTTCTACGACGAGGGCGAGGATTTCTGGCCCAAGCGCTACGCCATCTGGGGGCGGCTGGTCGCGCAGCAGCCCGGACAGATCGGCTATTCCATCATCGACGCCAAGGCCGTGGGCCGCTTCATGCCGCCTGTGTTTCCGGGCGTGCGCGCCAACACGCTGCCGGAGCTGGCGCGCCAGCTCGGGCTGGACGAGGCCACCTTCATGCGCACCATCGAGGCTTACAACGCGGCGTGCCGCGTTGGCACCTTCGACCACACCGTGCTGGACGACTGCCACACCGAGGGCCTCGCCCCGGCCAAGACCCACTGGGCACGGCCGATCGATACCGCGCCGTTCTTCGGCTACGCCCTGCGCCCCGGCATCACCTTTACCTACCTCGGCCTCAAGGTGAACGAGCACGCTGCCGTGCACTTCGGCGGCAAGCCCAGCGCCAACCTGTTCGTGGCTGGCGAGATGATGGCCGGCAACGTGCTCGGCAAGGGCTATACAGCGGGTGTCGGCATGGCCATCGGCACCGCCTTCGGCCGCATCGCCGGCACCCAGGCCGCCGCAGCCGCGCTCGGGCGGCCCGGTCACAACGCATTCCAGGAAAAGCAGCATGCAACATCTTGAAGCGCTGACGCGCGAAGCGGCGGCACTGGCCCAGGGCATGCTGCCGCTCACCGGAAACGAGGCCGAGGTGGGCCGCGTCATGCAGATCTGCAACGCCTGCCGTTATTGCGAAGGCTTTTGCGCGGTGTTTCCCGCCATGACGCGCCGGCTGGAGTTCGGCAAGGCCGATATCCACTACTTGTCCAACCTGTGCCACAACTGCGGCGCTTGCTACCACGCCTGCCAGTACGCGCCACCGCACGAGTTTGCGGTCAACGTGCCGCAGGCCATGGCCAAGGTGCGGGTCCAGACATACTCCGACTATGCCTGGCCCGTCGCCCTCGGTGGCCTGTACCGCCGCGCGGGCCTGGCCACCGCGCTGGCGCTGGCAACCGGGCTGGCGTTGTTCCTGGTGATGGTGCTTGCGATGCGTGGCAGCCTGCTGCACGCACCGCTGGCCGGCAACTTCTACGCCATCTTCCCGCACAACCTGCTGGCGGCGATGTTCGGCCTGGTGTTCGGCTGCGCGATGCTGGCGCTGGGCGTGGGCGTGGCGCGCTTCTGGCGCAGGGTCTCGCCCGGCGAGCTGCAAGGCGAGGTGCGCGGCCCGGCCATCGGCGGCGCGGCGCACGATGCATTGCGGCTGCGCTACCTGGACGGCGGCCATGGCCAGGGCTGCAACAACGCGGACGACGCGTTCACGCTGTGGCGCCGGCGCTTCCACCATTTCACGTTCTACGGCTTCATGCTGTGCTTTGCCGCCACGGCGGTCGCCACCCTGTACCACTACCTGCTGGGCCTGCACGCACCGTATGCGCCCACCAGCCTGCCGGTGCTGCTGGGCACGGCCGGCGGCATCGGCTTGCTGATCGGCCCGGCAGGCCTGCTCTGGCTCAACCTGAAGCGCGACCCGCGCACCGGCGATGCCGCCCAGAAGCCGATGGACCGCGGCTTTATCGCGCTGCTGTTTTTCACGAGCCTGAGCGGGCTGGCGCTGCTGGCCTGGCGCGACACGCCGGCCATGGCGCTGCTGCTGGCGGTGCACCTGGGCGTGGTGATGGCGTTGTTCCTGACGTTGCCATACGGCAAGTTCGCGCACGGCATCTACCGCAGCGCGGCGCTGCTCAAATGGAACATCGAAAAACGCCGGCCCGGCAACCTGGCGCTTGGCTCGGACTGACCATCACGCATGCAAAGAACCAGGGGGAACCACATGACAAAGCCCGGCATTCTCGCCATTTCCTCGATCTGCGGCATTGGCGTGTCGGCGAGGGATTGAGGGATCTGGTAACGGGGTTGTTGCGGGTGCGACTGCTGGATGTCAGAGGCAACTGCTGGAGGTCAAAGGCAACTGCAGTTTCACCACGCCTGCGGCGCGGCGACCTACTTTCTTGTCTTGCCAAGAAAGTAGGCAAAGAAGGCGCCCCATACGGCCTAGGTAAACCTTCACGGCTCGCTTCGCATCGCGCTGGAGTGTGGCCCGCCCTCCGGGCGCTTCACACGGTTACCACAACGGGTTGATCGACTGATCGGTTGAAGGGTTGATCTTGCCAGTGGTTGGCTCCCCTCTCCCGCTTGTGGGGGCTGGGGGAGAGGGCGGGCGCTCGCCATTGCGATGTCCCTCGCGTTCCTGTTTGCTTCAGCCAGCGCTGGCCGGCGTGAACGTTGGCACCGGCGGCCCGTCGTCCGTCGGCGTGAACACGAGCTTCACTTCCTGCCCGATGCGTACGGTATCCAGGTCGCAATCCACGATGTTGGTCATCATGGTCACGCCTTCTTCCAGCGTCACGTAGGCAATGCAGAAGGGGGTGGGGCCGGCACGGCGGGTGACGCTGAACGAGTAGATGGTGCCCCGTCCCGAGGCCTGCTTCCATTCGGTCTCGCCCATGCAGAACGGGCACAGCGTGCGCGGGTACCAGTGGGGCTTGCCGCAGGACTGGCAGTGCTTGACCAGCAGGCGGCCGGCGCGGGCGGCTTCCCAGAACTCGGTGTTGTCCGGGGCGACCTGCGGCGCTTTGAGGGGAGTGGCGGTGTAAGGTGTGCTCATCTTATTACTCCCGTTCCAGGATGACGGTGGCGCTGCCGTGGCGCGAGCCGAGGTAGCCGCCGGTGCCTTGGGCCAGGGCCAGGTCGCAGTTCTTGACCTGCACGGCGGGGTGGGCTTCGCCGCGCAGCTGGCGCACCGCTTCGATCACCTTGGTGATGCCGCCGCGGTTGGCGGGGTGGTTGTTGCACAGGCCACCGCCGTCGGTGTTGAAGGGCAGCTTGCCCACGCCGGAGATCAGGTTGCCGTCGGCCACGAACTTGCCGCCTTCGCCCTTCTTGCAGAAGCCCAGGTCTTCCAGCTGCATCAGCACGGTGATGGTGAAGCTGTCGTAGATCGAGGCGTACTTGATGTCGGATGGGCGAATGCCCGCCTCTTCAAACGCGATCGGGCCGGAGATGGCGGCGCCCGACCAGCTCAGGTCGACCATGCCGCCGAGCTGGCCCTTGACGGCTTCGCCGGCGCCGCGGATCTTCACCATGGGGCGCTTGAGCTTGGCCGCGATTTCCGGGCGGGCGACGATCAGCGCGCCGCCCCCGTCGGACACCACGCAGCAGTCGAGCTTGCGCAGCGGATCCGAGATCATCGGCGAATTCAATACGTCCTCCACCGTCACCACCTCGCGCAGCATGGCGTGGGGATTGTGCTGCGCGTGGTGCGAGGCCGCTACCTTGATCCAGGCAAGCTGTTCGGCGGTGGTGCCGTACTGGAACATATGGCGCATCGCCACCATCGCGTACAGGTTCACGGTCACCGGGCTGAACGGCGCCTCGAACGGCTGGTCGGGCAGGTTGGCGCCCCAGTTGCGCGCCTGCGTGCCGCTCGAGCCTTCCGAGCGCGGGCGGCCTGCCAGCGTGATCAGCGCCACATTGCACTTGCCGGCGGCGATGGCCTGCGCGGCGTGCGAGACGTGGACGATGTACGCCGAGCCACCGGTATCGGTGGAGTCGACGTGGCGCACCTTCAGGCCGAGGTAATCGACCATATTGAGCGCGCCGAGGCCGGGCGCGTCACCCGCGCAGAAGTAGCCGTCCACGTCCTGCAGGGTGAGGCCGGCGTCTTCGAGCGCGCCCTTGGCGGACTCGGCGTGCAGTTGCGCGACGGATTTGTCTGGTGCCTTGCGGGTCGGGTGCTCGTAGGCCCCGACGATATAAGCCTTGCCGTTGATGCTCATGGGTCTCCCTAGTTGTTGTCCCGGGTACGTTGGCGTGCGGTGATGGCCATGGAATATGGAATATGGCTATAACCGAAGTCTTGCGTTCTTGTTTGGTGCCGCGAGCGTCAAGGCGCGCGTCCGTACTGGTCGCGCAGATCGCGCTTGAGCACCTTGCCGATGGCGTTGCGCGGTAGTTCCTGCGACAGCTCCAGCGCGGCCAGGCGCTGCATTTTCTCTAGCCGGCCATTCACCCAGTCCAGCAGCGCGGCCGCTTGGGCGATGGCGCCGGGCTGCAGCACCACGAAGGCCACGGGCGTCTCGCCCCAGCGCTCCGAGGGCACGCCGACCACCGCCGCGTCCGCGATGTCGGGATGCTCGAGCAGCACCGCTTCGATGTCGCTCGGGTAGATGTTGAAGCCGCCCGAGATGACCATGTCCTTCTTGCGGTCCATCAGGATGAGGAAGCCGTCGGCATCGAAGTAGCCAACGTCGCCAGTGCGGATGAAGCGCTTGCCGGTGGCGTCGAACCACTCGGCCTCGGCGGTCTTCGCTGGATGATTGTGGTAGCCGGACATCATCGCGGGGGAATGCCCGACGATCTCTCCCGGGGCGTCGCGCGGCGCATCGGCGGGGAACTCGCGGCCTTGATCGTCCAGCAGCCGCATATCGGTGTCCGGCGAGGGGCGGCCGACCGTATGCAGCTTGTCCGGGTGCTCATGCGCGCGCAGCTCGCAGCGCCCGCCGCCCTCGGTCATGCCGTAGTACTCGATCAGCGCGCCGGGCCAGCGTGCCAGCACCTGGGCCTTGAGCGCGGCGGAAAAGGGCGCGCTGGTGCAGAACTTATAGCGGAACGATGACAGATCGGTGCTGGCAAAGTCAGGGTGGGCCAGGATGCGCTGGTATTGCACCGGCACCAGCATGGTATGGGTGACGCGGTGCCGTGCGGCCAGCGCCAGGTACTGGCCGGCATCGAACTTGCGCATCAGCACCACCGTCCCACCCAGCGACAAGGTGGGGAACAGGCTGACCAGTGTGGTGTTGGAGTATAGCGGCGTGGATAGCAGCGCCACGGTGTCGGGGCCATAGCCGCCCTGGGTGGCGCGCTGCACATGCGACGAGCGCATGCCGAACGGCTGGATGATGCCCTTGGGCACGCCGGTGGTGCCGGATGAATAGATCAGGTTGAACGCCCAGTCGGGCTGCACGTCGACCGCAGCCGGCCGGGCATCTTCGGGGGCCAGCCACTGGCCAAAGGCAATGCCCGCGTGGCTGTCGTCCAGCGCGATGCAGGGAATGCCGAGCTCGGCCTCCAGCCCGTGCAGGGCCTGGTGCGTGCTGGCATCGATCAACAGCCGGCACGCCCCCGAGTCCTGCACCATGGCGCGCAGCGTCTGCGGGTTGAGCGAGGGCGACAGCGGTGCCACCGCCACGCCTGCCCGCAGGCTGCCGAGGAAGGCGGCGACGTATTCGATCGACGTCGCGGCGCAGATGGCGACGGCGCCTTGCGCCGGCACACCGTCTCGCTGCAGCGCGGCGGCAACGCGGTCGGCGAGCCGGTTGAGGCTGGCGAAATCCACGCTGCGTTCGTCCAGCACCACGGCCGGATGCCGCGGCCGCAGCGCGGCCTGGGCGTCGACGAGGGCGGCGAGAGGGGTGAAGTCAGTGCTGGTCGGTGACATAGGGCTGCCGTTGGGCTCTTGGGGGTGTGCTTGGCTGTCTCATTCATGGCCGGCCTGCCGCGGCTGTGAAAGAGTGTCGCGCCTTGTGCCGGGTTCGACAATTTGGCTTTTTGGAAGAGGGGCTTGCCGGGAATCGTTGTTGCGACGCACAAAATGGCGCGCGGGGGCAAGCCAGGGGACAAGCGAGGGGAGGGGCGTTGCGCAGGGAGACGGATGGAAAACCAACTTGCGGGGTGGCCCTCGATGGCGCCACCCTACGGCGGATATGGCGGATATGGCGAAATCAGCCCATGGCCAGGGCCGCCGCGCTCATCTGCTGCTCGGGCGAGGCCTTCTCCATGGACTTGGCCAGCGCGGCAGTGGTGCTGGCGATGGCACCGGAAAGTGAACTCATGGCCTGGTTCAGCGCTGCCAGGCGAACCTGCTTCTGGTCGGCAGTGAGATTCTGGGCCGAGGCCACGGCTTGCAGCTCCTGCTGCTTGCGTGCCAGTTCCTCGCGCAGTTCGCGGATTCGCTTGAGCAGGTTCTTGGCCGTATCCGGCAGGTTGCTGTTGTCGATATCACTGTTGCGGCCGCTGGCCGGCTTGCTTGCCGCCAGCGTGCGGCCAGCCGGTGAGAGATCGACATGGATGCCATCGGACGGCTTGCCGCTACTCGGTTGGCCGGCGGGCGTTGCCTGGCTGGCGGTAGCAAGGCCGGCTGCGCCAGCCAGGGCCGTGGCGGCGGCAAACTGGCCGCCGGTGGAGGACGCCGGATCGATCGTGCTCATCGGATTTGTTCCTTCGGGTAGTGCGCGAACGCACGGGAGGCGGCCGCGCGCGGCACACCTGGATACCCGGAATTAACGAACACGTGAAGCAGATCTGTAGGGCAACGTAGGTGGTTTTGTGATGCTGGCGGCGCCAAATGCGGAAAAAAGTTGACGATGGGCCTCAAAATTCCGGCGCCACGGGACGCGCCTTGCGATAAAGGATGAGGGTGGCCAGCAGCCCGCATGCCGCGGCAAAGCTCATCCAGTAGCCCGGCGCGGCCTTGTCGCCGGTCACCTCGATCAGGTAGGTCGAGACCGCCGGCGTAAAGCCGCCAAACACCGCCGTGGCAAGGCTGTAAGCCAGCGAGAAGCCGGCCACGCGCACCTCCACCGGCATCACCTCGGTCAGGGCCACCACCATGGCGCCGTTGTACATGCCAAAGAGGAAGGACAGCCACAGCAGCACGATCAGCATGCGCCCGAAGCTCGGCGCGCCCGCCAGCCACGACAACGCGGGATAGGCGGTGACCAGCGCGATGGCCGAAATGGCCAGCAGGATAGGGCGGCGGCCAATGCGGTCGGACAGGGCACCGCCGATGGGCAGCCAGATAAAGTTGGAAATGCCGACACAGAGCGTGACGCCAAGGCTGTCGGCCGTGCTGAGCTTGAGCACCGTCTTGCCGAACGTGGGCGTATAGACGGTGATCAGATAGAAGGTGGTGGTGGTCATCGCCACCAGCAGCATGCCGGCCAGCACCGTGCGCCAGTTGCCCAGCATGGAGTCGAATACCTCGCGCGTGCTCGGATGGTGGCGGCGGGTACGGAACGCCTCGGTTTCCTGCAGCGAGCGGCGCAGCACGAAGAGGAACGGCACGATCAGGCAGCCGATAAAGAACGGGATGCGCCAGCCCCACGCCCCCAGTTCGTCGGTCGTCAGCCAGTAGTTGAGCCCGAAGCCGAGCCCGGCTGCCACCACGATGGCGATCTGCTGGCTGGCCGACTGCCAGGCGGTATAGAAGCCCTTATGGCCCGGCGTGGCCATTTCGGCAAGGTAGACCGATACCCCGCCCAGCTCCGCGCCTGCGGAGAAGCCCTGCAGCAACCGGCCGATCAGCACCAGCACCGGCGCAAGCACACCGATGCTGGCATAGCCCGGCACCAGGGCGATCAGGATGGTCCCGCTGGCCATGAGCGACAGCGTCACGATCAGGCCCTTGCGGCGTCCCACCTCGTCGATGTAGGCGCCCAGCAAGATCGCGCCGAGCGGGCGCATCAGGAAGCCCGCGCCAAACACCGCAAAGGTCAGCATCAGCGAGGCGAACTCGCTGTTTGACGGAAAGAAGGTGTGGGCGATGTAGGTGGCGTAGAAGCCGAACAGGAAGAAATCGAACTGTTCGAGGAAATTCCCGCTGGTAACCCGCAGGACCGCGCCCAGCTTTGAGGATCCGGGCACTGCCGCGCCTGCCATGTCCGCTTGCATCGCCAGTCTCCTTCGCCGCGCCACCCCGGCTATCCGCCGCCTTTCGCGAAAGGTCGGCTAGCCTGCGCGGGCGCGCTTGCGCTGGTCAATATATGCCTTGCAAGCCGCCAGCGCCAGTCCCGCATGTGCGAGGGGGCGCGCCAGGCACACGCCCCCGGTGCCTCGCCCGATACTCAGGCGCCGCGAAACATGGCCGGGCGCTTCTCCACGAAAGCGCTGCTGCCTTCCCGCGCGTCTTGCGAGGCCGCGGCGATCATGAACTGCATCGCCTCCACCGCCAGCCTCTCATCGATGGGCAGATACCCGATACGCCGCTGCTGGTGTTCCATGGCCCCGGCGCCCGCTTTGACTGGATGTCATGGACGTAGTGGTATCAGCGCCTCGGGCCGGTGCGCTCGCGTGCGCGCGCAAGCCGTCAAGCCAGACGTCGGTGGGGTATTGGGCGGTGGGTTTCCCGCCGTTATCCAAGCGGGGCAACGGCGTGCTTATCGCCTTCCGGGGCCGGCGATGTGAACTTCCGAAAAACCCTCGGAAATGCGGGCGTGGCCGGCTTGCCGCCAGTGTTAATCGGACCGGCGGCGTGGCGTATCGGCTTGGCGTCTCGTCACCAACCTCGTAAGTAGCGGCTTAGATAAAACAGGAGAATCATGGGTCGAATCGGTCTTGCCGGGCTGTTCCTGGCGTTGTGTTCGTTGGCGGGTTGTGCGGTCGTGCAGAAGCCAATTCCTGCTTCCGCGAAGCTCTTTGATGATCGGACGAGCACGGTCGCGGTGGCAGTGCAAAAGCTGCCAGAGCCTAACCAGAACATGATTGGGGCGCAGGGGATCCTTGACTACGCCATCAACAAGGCCAATGCACAGGCAATCGTGGAGCGGTTGCAGCGGCAAGACTTCTCGTTGGTAAAGGGGCTGCCGCAGGAACTGGCCAAGGGGCTGGAGTCCCGCCAGGTCAAGGTCGTGCTGGTAGCGGATCCTGTGGATACGGAGATGTTGAAGAAGTTCACGGAAGGCTCCGGTGACGGTATTGCTGAGATGGACTACCGGCCTTTGGCCAAGCAGTATGGCGCGGATCGGTTGCTGCTGGTGGCGCCGCGCTGGCTGGGCACGTCGCGCAGCTACTATGGTTTTATGCCGCTGGGAGCGCCGCAGGGCTATGTATCGCTGGTGGGGCAGTTGATTGATCTGCATACCAATCGGCTGCAATGGTACGAGCCGGTGCAAGTCAACACGCCCGTGATCGGCGAATGGGATGACGCGCCGGAATATGTCAACCTGATGAAGTCGGTGGACGCGAGCACGCGGGCTGCGACCTCGAAACTGCGCGCGGCGTTATTTATGGAGCAGATGACAACGGCCACAAGCGGCGGTGTGTCTTCAGGTGCCACGGTGCAATAGGCATTGGCATTGCCATCCCTGCCGCGCGCGAGCGCCGCGGCAGGGTGCTGGTGCGCTGGCACCCATCATCGAACGTGAGCCAGGAGTTCGCTGACCGGGGCCGCAGCAAGGCCCGCTTGCTTTTTCTTTCCAATCCCTGGCGACCTCTTCCTAGGGTAATCCCCAATATGCCGTATCATCACGCCCGGGCGTCGCGCTGCCGGGCGTTTTGCCGTCATCGGGCCGCGCGTGCATCCCATCGCACTTTTTCGGGAAATCCGGGACAAAGCCAAGGTGCGCCGGCAGCTTGCCGGGCGCCAGATCGCCGCCCCGGGGTACTGATTTGATCATATTGAATAAACAGAGGCCGCAGATGAGTGGCCTTGGAGACATCCGGGTCGCTTTGTCGGGGCGGCCGGATTAGCAGGAATTGCAGGAGTTGCTTTTGTCTACAACCGAAACCCAGCGCAGAACCGAGGTTGACCTGATTCGCGGCATCGCGCTGATTTTCATCGTGGTTGACCATGTGAACGGCAGCGTGCTGGCCGATTACACCATCCGCAATTTCGCGTTCTTCGATGCGGCGGAGATCTTTGTCTTCCTGGCCGGTTATTCGGCAGGGGCGGCTTACGTCGCCATGGAGGCGCGGCATGGTGCCAGCGCTGCGCAGAATCGCCTGATCCGCCGTAGCTGGGAGATCTACAAGGCGTTCGTGCTGACCGGCGTGCTGATGCTGGTGTTCGGCCTGTTGCTGGCGCTGGCCAAGGTGCCGGCGCCCGCGATCCGGTCCACGGAGGCGCCGGTCTTCATGGCGCATCCGTTCAGCACGCTGATCGAGGTGTTCAGCGTGGCGCGGCAGCCCTTTGTGTCGGACGTGCTGCCGATGTACGCGGTCTTCATTTTGTTTGCGCCGCTGGCGATCCGCATGGCGCGCGCGACGCCGCTGACGTTTGTCGGCGCCAGCGGGTTGCTGTGGCTGATGGCGCCGATGCTCACGCCGCTGCTGCCTAGCAGCGATGGCAATGGCTGGAGCTTCAACCCCTTTGCGTGGCAACTGCTGTTTGGGCTGGGCCTGATGGCGCGCCTGCGCCCCGATGTGATCCTGCCGCGCCAGGCACTGGTGCGCTGGGTGGTGACAGTGCTTGCCGTGGCGGTAACGCTGGCCGGCGTGCTGCTGGCTTACCTGTGGATGCGTCCACATGTGTACGAGCCATGGCTGCCCGCCTGGCTGCCGGCCATGGTCTTCCCACTGCCCAAGAAGAGCCTGGCGGCGCTGCGCATCGTGAGCTTCCTCGGGCTGGCCTGGCTGTGCTATCTGGCTGTCCGCGCGGGCTGGGTAGCGCGGCTGGCGTCGGTGATGGGGCCGGTGGTGCAGATCGGCCGCCATAGCTTGTTCTGTTTTGTCTTTGGCGCCGTGGTGTCGGTGGTGATCGAGGGCTTCACCTATGGCATTGCCGGCGGCCGGCCGCCGCGGCCGATCGCGCTAGGCGGCGATATCGTGGCCGTGGCGCTGTTGCTGGTGATTGGTGGCTGGTATGGGCGGCGCAAGGAGGGGCGCAAGGACGCGCGCAGGGAAGAGCGCAGGGAAGAGCGAAGGGAAGGAAGAAAGGAAGTGCGGAAGGCTGCTGCTTAGGCAGCCTTCGCGGGTTTGTGCTTGTGTGCGACTACGCCGTCATTCCTTGATATCCGCCTGGCGGATGACCTGCTTGTACTTATCCAGCTCCGCGCGGATAAATGTGCCGAACTCCTGCGGGGTACTGACGATGGAATCCACCCCGAGCGTCTTCAGCCGGCTTGTCACCTCCGGCTGTACCATGGCCTTCTGCAACGCGGCGTAGAGCTTGTCGATCACCGGCTTGGGCGTCTTTGCGGGCGCCAGGATGCCGTACCAGCCTGAGGTCTGGAACTTGGGAAACCCTTGTTCGGCAAAGGTGGGTACATCCGGCAGGTCCGGCTGGCGCGTTGCGCGGGCAATGGCGATGGCGCGCAAGTTGCCGCTGCGCACGTGGGGCATGGCGGATGCCGCGGTATCGAAGATCATGTCGATCCGTCCCGCGATCACATCAGGCAGCAGCCCCGATCCTCCCTTGTAGGGCACGTGCAGCAGGTCGATCCCGGCCTGGCTGCGAAAGATCTCGCCGGACAGGTGCGGTGGCGTGCCGCTGCCGGCGGAGCCGTAAGTCAGCTTGCCGGGGCTGGCCTTGGCGGCCACCAGCACGTCCTTCACGGTCTTGTAGGGCGTATGCGTGTTGACCACCAGCAGCGTCGGCGCCGAGGCCAGCAGCGACACCGGCTCGAAGTCCTTGACCGGGTCGTAGGGCACCCGCGCATACAGGTTGGGGCTGATGGCGTGCGAGGCAATCGAGCCCAGGAACAGCGTGTAGCCATCCGGCGCGGCATGGGCCGCGGCTTCCGCTCCGATCATGGTGCCGGCGCCAGGGCGGTTGTCGATGATCACCTGCTGGCCGAGCGCGTCGGACAGTTTTTGGGCGATCGGGCGCGCCACGTTGTCGTTGCCGCCGCCGGGCGGGAAGGGCACGATCAGCTTGATCGGGCGGTTGGGGTAGTCATCGGCGCGCGCGGCAGCCGGTACCAGAGCGAGGGCGGTGACGGCCATGGCCAGCGCGGCTGCCGCCAATGCGGGAAATCGTTTTGCAGTCATCTTGTCTCCTCCCCCGTTGCCAGGGTGGGTTAAGTCTGTCTTCATGCGTTTTTTGCTTTAGCCAGCGCCCAACGGGATCAGCCTTCCGAGACCGCCACCGGCCGCCCCGTGAGCGGATAGCTGGGGTCGCTGTAGCCCGGCGTGGACGCGTGGCCGGGGCGCACCAGGGCGTCGACCATGGCTTCCTCTTGCGGTGAGATCGCCACGCCCACGGCGCCGAAGTAGTCCTCGAACTGGGCCAGCGTGCGCGGCCCGGCGATCACCGAGCTGATGATGGGGTTGGCGAGCACCCAGGCGGTGGCGAACTGGCCCAGCTTGAGGCCGCGCGCCTGCGCATGCTGCTTCAGCGCCTGTGCAATCACCAGCGACTCCTCGCGGAACTCGGTCTCCATCATGCGGCGGTCCGCCCGGCCGGCGCGCGAGTCCTGCGGCGGTTGCTGGCCGGGCAGGTACTTGCCCGTCAGCACGCCACGCGCGATCGGGCTGTAGGACACCACGCCCAGCCCGAAATGCTCGCAGGCCGGCAGGATCTCCACTTCGGGCATGCGGTTGAGCAGGTTGTAGTAGGGCTGGCAGACCGCGGGGCGGGGCACGTTGAGCATGTCGCACAGGCGCGCGATCTCAGCGATGCGCCAGCCGCGGAAGTTCGACACGCCCCAGTAGCGGATCTTGCCGGCGCGGATCAGGTCGCCCATGGCGCGCACGGCTTCTTCGAGGTTCTCGCCAGCGTAGTCGCGGTGCAGGTAGAGGATGTCGAGATAGTCCGTGGCCAGGCGGCGCAGGCTGTCTTCCACGGCGCGCATGATCCAGACGCGCGAGTAGTGCGCGTGGTTGGGGGCGGCCTGCATCGGGTTGCCCAGCTTGCTGGCCAGGACCCAGTCCTGGCGATCGCCCGCCAGCAGCTTGCCCACCATCGTTTCCGACCCGCCCAGGCTGTACATGTCGGCGGTATCGATGAAATTGACGCCGTGCGCGCGGGCGCTGTCGACGATGCGCCCGGCCTCGGCCTCGTCGGTCTGGTCGCCAAACATCATGGTGCCCAGGCACAGGGCGGACACCTGCAGGTTGCTGGCGCCCAGGCGCCGGTATTGCATCTTGAAGTCAGACATCTCGAATCTTCCAGGAGAGAAATAAATGCGGTGCGGGCCTGTGGTGGCCTGTGGTGGCCGGATGTGGCTTATTGCGGCTTATTGCGCCTGCTTGAAGCGCGCCGCCAGCGCATCGGTGGCCAGGCGCAGCAGGGTCATGTCGGTGCCCACCGCGACAAAGCGCGCGCCCATGTCGATGTACTGCTGGCCCTGCGCTTCGGTGGTGAGAATGCCAGCGGCCTTGCCGTTGGCGCGGATGCGGCGGATCGCGGCGGCAATCGTTTCCTGCACCTCGGGATGCTGGATGTCACCGAGGTGGTTCATGTCGGCGGAGAGATCGCTCGGGCCGATGAACACGCCGTCCACGCCGTCCAGCGCGCAGATCGCGTCAACGTTGCGGATCGCTTCCATCGATTCGAGCTGCACCAGCACGCAGGTCTGCTCCTGCACGTTATGCAGGAAATCCTTGATGCGGCCGAAGCCGCCGGCGCGCGTGCCGCTGGCCACGCCGCGCATGCCGCCTTTGGGAAAGCGGCTCCATGCCACGGCATTGGCGGCTTCCTCGGCGTTTTGCACGTAGGGCAGCAGCAGCGATTGCGCGCCGATATCCAGGCAGCGCTTGATCCACAGCATGTCGTTCCAGGGCGGGCGCACCACGGGATGGCTCCTGGCGCCTTCGGTGGCCATCAATTGCGTATGCAGGGTGGAGATGTCGTTGGGAGCATGCTCCATGTCGAGCAGGAGCCAGTCGAACTGCGAGCGTGCCACCAGTTCCACCACCTGGTAGGAAGACAGCGAGCACCACAGGCCAATCTGCGGCTGGTCGGCGAGGATGGCTTGCTTGAAGGCGTTGACGGGAAGTTGCATGGAAAGTCTCCGGGGGTTCGGTGGTTGAAGGTGCGGCCATGTACTGGCGTGCGAATGCGCGGATGCGCGGATGCGTTCACATGTCCAGCTTCAGGCCGCTCTCGCGGATCAGGTCGGCCCAGCGTGTTTTCTCTTCGCGGACAAACGCCTGCGTGGCTTCGGGCGTATTGCCGACCGGCTCCGCGCCGAGCTGCGCCAGGCGCTGGCGGATCTCGGGTTGCTGCAGGATGCGTACCACATCGGCGTTGATCTTGCGGATCACCTCGGGCGGGGTGCCAGCGGGCGCGAGCATGCCCTGCCAGCCGCCGGCGGTAAATCCCGGCACGGCCTCCGCCACCGTCGGCACGTTGGGCCACTCGGGATGACGCTCGCGGCTGGTGAAGGCCAGCACGCGCAGCTTGCCGCCGCGCACGTAGGAGGCGCTGGCCACCATGCTGTTGAACATCAGGTCGGCCTGCCCGCCCATCACGTCCAGATTCGCTTGCGCGCCGCCCTTGTTGGGCAGGTAGAGCCAGTCGATGCCGAGCTTGCGGGCGAGCTGCAGGCCGGCCAGGTGCGGGCCGCTGCCGATGCCGGTGGTGGCCCAGTTGAGCTTGCCAGGATGCGCGCGGGCGTAGTCCACCAGTTCCTTGAGCGAGTTCGCCTTGGTCTGCGGCGAGACCAGCAGCATGTAGGGCGAGTAGGTCAATGTGACCACCGCGCTGAAATCCTTGATCACGTCGTACGGCAGGTTCTTGTAGGCCACCGGCGCGATCACGAAGTTGGACAGGTCGCCCAGCAGCAGCGTGTAGCCATCGGGCGCGCTCTTGGCGACGTTGTCCGTGCCGATATTGCCGCCGGCGCCGGTGCGGTTCTCTACCACCACGGGCTGTTTCCATGCTTCCTGCAGCTTGCTGCCGAGCAGGCGGGCCAGCACGTCGGAGGCACCGCCCGGTGCATAGGGCACCACGACGCGCACCGGGCGCTGCGGCCAGGGCGCGGGGCCATCGGCGCGGGCTGGCAGCGCCAGCGCAGTGAGCGATGCGGCCGCTAGCAGGGTGATCCATTTGCGCAGCATGGTTGTCTCCTTTGTTGTTCTGGTTTTTTTCAGGCTGTTTGCCGCGGCTTTGGCGCCATCACGATCGCCTGCAGCATGGCTTCGGTCATGCTGCGCGGATCGGCCACGCCCTTGCCGGCAATGTCGAACGCGGTGCCGTGGTCCACCGAGGTGCGCACCGCCGGCAGGCCGATGGTGACGTTGACGCCGGCTTCCAGCCCCAGCACCTTGACCGGCCCGTGGCCCTGGTCGTGATACATCGCCACTACCAGGTCGAAGTCGCCGCGGGTGGCGCGGTAGAAGAGCGTGTCTGCCGGCAGCGGGCCATCCACCAGCCAGCCGCGGGCACGGCAGGCCGCCACGGCGGGGGCGATTTTCCCGGCTTCCTCGCCGCGCCCGAACAAGCCGTTCTCGCCGGCGTGCGGGTTGATGCCGCACACGGCCACGCGCGGCTGGGCGATGCCGCTCTTTTGCAAGGCCTGCACGCCGCGCGCGATGGTGCGCTCGACCAGGCCGGCATTGATCTTCTCCACCGCATCCAGGATGCCGATGTGCGTGGTGACATGGATCACACGCAGGTTCGGCGCCAGCAGCATCATCGAGACCTCTTCGGTGCCCGTGAGCGCGGCCAGCATCTCCGTGTGGCCGGGGTAGCGGTGGCCGCCCAGGTGCAGGGCCTCCTTGTTGAGCGGCGCGGTACAGATCGCATCGACCTTGCCAGCCTGCACGAACTCGACGGCGCGCGCGATATAGCGGTAAGCGGCATCGCCGCAGATGGCCGAGACCTTGCCATAAGGCGTGTCGGCGGGGATCAGCGCCAGGTCGACGCAGCCGAGGGTGCCGGGCTCGAACGTGGCTTCGTCGGGGTCTCTCACCCGCGCGATGCGCAGCGCGGTGCCGGTGCGGCGGCAGGCGTCTTCCAGGCGCGCGGCGTCGCCCACCACGAAAGGCCGGCATTGCGCATAGAGCGTGCCGTCGGCCAGGCATTTGACGATGATCTCGGGGCCGACGCCGGCGGCGTCGCCCATGGTGATGGCAATTCTCGGTCGATACATGGAGGGCTCGCTGGGGCGGGTGTTGGCAGGGCTGGCCTGCTCCGGATACGTGGGGCTGGCGCGCATGGCGTCGGCAGGAGACGCCGGCGCGGCGGTCTGGCGCAGATGCGCCATGCAGGCCAGCAGCGTGTCGCGCTGGCCAAAGGCGCCGGCCTTGATGCAGACCGGCACCGTGTTGTTGTCGTGATCGAGGCCCGCCGCGCCTGCCGTGCCCGTTGCGTCGTGCAGCGGCGCGCGGGCGCTGGTCACGCCGGGCACCAGCGCGCGCACGTTGGTGAGCTGGCTCACGCCCAGCATCTCTAGCACGGCGCGCGCGCTCTCCCCGCCAGACAGCACCAGCCCCGCCGCCACCTGCGCCATCGGGGCGGCAAAGCGGGCCAGCGCGGCGCACAAGGTGCTGCCGTCCAAGGCCGGGTCGGCCGGGCCTTCGACGTGGATCACCACGTCGCGGCCCAGCGCCAGCGCGTTAGCGGCGCGCTGGCGCTGGGCGAGCCAGGCGGTGGATGCCGCGCCGTCAACCAGCAGGCGCGGCGAGCAGGGCACCGGCACGCAGGTGGCGCACAGCGCCTGGACCTGTTCGGCGGCAAGCGCCGACATGCTGCCGATGACAGCGAGCCGGCCAGTGGCTGCCGGCGCCGTCGCGCCGGCCACGCGTGTGCTGTCGGGCTTTGTTTCCGCGGGCGGCATCGCCACATGCGCGGCCAGTTGCCGCGCGAGCCCGGCGGAGCCCGCGGCCAGCACTGGCCCGGGCCGGGACGCGATCAGCGTGGCCAGCAACGCGAGATCGTCGTCGGTTTGCGCATCGCACACGAGTGCGTCGCATGCGTGATCCAGGCCAAGCGGTGCGGCGCCGGCGTTGCCCAGTGCCCGCAAAGCCGACAGCGTCAGCACGCTGACCCGCAGGCCGGCCGTGCGGAGCAGCGTCGGCAGGTGATCGCTGGCGAGGCCCAGCGTGGACCACAGCCTGGTGCCTGATAGCGGCTTGCCATCCAGGTAAGCCTGGCCCTCGCGCAGCGTGCGGCCCTGTGCCGGAAACGCCGGGCAGACCCAGATCGGGCCAGCGGCCCCAACGGCGTTGCGCGCCGCTAGCAGCTCGGCGCCGATATGGCCGCGCAGCGTGGAATCGAGCTTGTGGAAATGCAGGCAGTCCAATGCCGATGCGTTATCCAGCGCGCGCGGGCCGAAGCCATCGGCAAAGGCCTGGGCGAACACCTGCGCGGCCTCGGCGGCGGGGCGTGCCCGCGAGTGGGCATCGAGCGCCAGGATCCGCCCGTCCCATGCCGCGCAAGCTGCACCGGTAGCCGCACCTTGCGCGCGCATCCGCACTTCGCCGCTGCCATTGCCGGCGAACGCCGCCACGCTGTCGCACGCGCCGGAAAGATCGTCGGCAACGATGCGCACGGCGGCGAACCTTGGTGGGGGCACGGCTGTTGGCATGGGTCTGAGCGTGATGAATCAAGGGGAAGGCATGGGGGATGGCGTCACCTGCGCCCCTGCCTGTCTCGCTTGCTAGTCTTCCGTATCCCTGCTGAATATGGTTTTTGATGCACTTTTATTGCTGTTTCAGTGCGGCAGATCTCAGCGTGCGGTCGATATTACACGCCGAATCAAAAAAATGCATGCAATTATTTTGTTTGGCATTCAATTTTCGAAAAATGCGCAGCCATCGGCCTTTGCTGCATAATGCTTTCGCCAGCCCGGCCCAACCGCCCGCAAAGGGCAGCGATGCCGGGCCTTTTTCCCACCAGAAATGTCGATTGCAGAGATGTCACAGGAATTGCCCGCGCTCCCGCAGGACCAGGACGACCAGCCGCTTTCGCAGCGGGTCTACCAGGCCATGTTGTCGGCCATCATCAGCGGGCAGCTAAAGCCGGGGGAGGTGGTCAACGAAATCCGGCTCGCGCAGGAGCTTGGCGTCAGCCGCACGCCGGTGCACACGGCGATTCGCGAACTGGTCAAGGATGGGCTCATCACCCAGGAGGCGAACCGGCGCCCGGTGGTGGCGCGCTTCTCGCGCGAAGATATCCGCGAGGTGTTCGATATGCGCAAGCTGTTGGAGAGCGAGGCGGCTCGCATCGCCGCCGCGCAGCTGGACCGCGTCACGCTCAAGGCGCTGTCCGACGCGGCCGACGCCATGGATGCCGGCGCCGCCGCCAGCGTTGACGATACCGAGGCACTGGTGCGCTGGGCCGATTTCGACGACAACTTCCACCTGGCCATCGCGGACGCCTGCGGCAGCAAGCGCCTGCGCGAGGACATCCTGCGCTACCGCCTGCTGCACCACGGCCTCAACCAGCTGCGCATGCGTGCGGAGCTGATTCCGCAGGCACTGGCCGAGCACCGCAAGATCCTCGACGCACTGGCCGCGCGCGATGGCGACGCCGCCAGCCGCGCCATGCAGGAGCACCTGCATGAGTGGCAGGCGTACTACATGCAGCGGTTTCCGCTGTAGGGCTTGGGCAATGCCGGCAACGCTTGCCCGGCCGATACTTGGATACTTGTCGAGAACCCTAGCCTCGTTCGAGGCTATTGAGAGTCGTCAAGATGCGCATATGCCAACCTTGCCCGTGAGCGCGGATCGCGTGTCGCGCTTGAATGATGCGCGCTGCCATCCTCTAGCCACCTTCTGCCGCATCGCGAAGGCCCGCTGTGCCGCCGGCCGCGTCACGCAGCGCTGATGCCACTCCCCCCACGCAGGTGAAGCCCGCGCGTCCAGATCCGCCAGCCGGTGCGTCTTCGACCAGCGCCGGGTTGCGCTGCGGTTGCAGCAGCAGGCGGGTTTGCTGCGCCGATTACTTGGTGTGCTGGACATGTGCATCCTGCGTCCGCTTGCCGTTTCACAGACCGGTGTGGCGCGAGCTTGTGCTCCAGACAGAGCCAAAATGCCTACGCCCGTTACCATCTTCATGCCTCGATCATTGGGGCTTTGCCGCTATGCGGCACTTCGTCCGCTCCGGTACCCATCGCGTGCGGCCGGATCGCGCCAAGCCTCGTCCGCCTCGCCAGAAGCCCCATCGACATGCCGCCTATTGCCGCTTATAAGGCCTGTTGACGCTTGATTGTTGATGCTTATCTTGCGTGGATTGGGCCCGAACGTAGCCGGAGCAGTGCCAGCAGGGCCACCATCGACAGCGCGCCGGACAAGCAGAGGGCGGCGCCCGGTCCATATTGCGTAAGGACGAGGGCAAAAGCGATGGGCGCGAACGCCTGCGCCGTCCTGCCAAACACGGCAAGCCTTCCCGTCACCGCGCCGTATCCGCTTGCCCCGAACAGTGCCAATGGCAGGACGCCGCGCGCGACCGAGATCATGCCGTTGCCCGCGCCATGCAGCACGGAAAAGAGCGGTCCCGATCCCGACGCCATGCCAAAGAGGCCGAGAGAAACGCAAGCCACCGGATGCAGTGCCGTGGCAAGACGGGCGGTCGTGAGCGGGTGGATCTTCAGGCGCTGGGTGAGCCCGAACTCCACCAGCCGGGCGACGACCTGCGCGGGGCCGAGCAGGACGCCGGCAAACACCGCCTGCCCGAATGTCGCCCCCTTGGCGAGCAGCAGTGCCGGCAGGTGCACGGCCATCGCCGACGTCACGAATGCGGTTGCGCCGGAAAAGATGCAAAGCAGGCCGAGTTCACGCGCGCGGCTGCCCGGCGGCATCGCCGCGTTCGCGCTCGCACTCGGGTGCGCGGCGGGCTTGATCGGCGGCTCGGCGCGCCCAGGCGGGACGAGCCGCCAATACACCGGCGCGGCAATCAGCAGATGGGCCACGGCCCACGCCTGGCAGCAGGACCGCCAGCCCCAGTGCTCGATCACCCACGTCGAAGCCGGCCACCCGACGGTGCTGGCGAAGCCGCCGACCAGGCTCACGCCGACGATCAGGCGGCTGGCGGCCTTCGCGTGTTGCGCAACCAGCGCCGCGAAGATGGCGTCGTAGAGGCCCATCGCCATGCCCAGTCCCATCACGCACCAGGCGGCATACAGCGCGATGCCGCCGCTGGCCTGCGACAGCAACAGCAGGCCAGCGGCGAGCACGAAATTCGACGATAGCAAGACCCGCCTGCCGCCGTTGCGGTCGATGTACCGTCCGATCGCCGGGCCCGCGCATGCCATCGTTACCAGTGCGAGAGAGAAGGCGCCGAAGAACATTCCCGGCGACAAACCGAGGTCCTTGCTGGCTGGCGCGGCGATCACTGCGGGGAGATAGGTCGAGGAGCCCCAGCCGACGATCTGTGCGGCGCCCAATGCCAGCACGCGCGCCACATTGTTCTCGCCTCTGGCACCGGTCTGCTCCATCTGAAGCGGCGCACTCACCAGCGGCTTAAGCCGGCTGCGGCTTTGCTATTAGAAAATACGTTGAGGGTGGGCATTTGAGTATCGGCGGGTGCCACTGTGAGAAACAGAGGATTCGAGGCAGAATACGGCTCCGCCCGAGCCGGGGAAAGCGATATTTCCTGGCATCTCCGTTAGAAAAAGTGACAACATGCCGGCACAACTCCCGCCCTTGAAAGCGCTGAAGGTCTTTGAAGCCGCGGCCCGCGCCAGGAGCCTGACGCTGGCCGCGGCAGAGCTGCACATCACGCATAGCGCGGTCAGCCAGCAGATTCGGCTGCTGGAAAGCCATTTTGGCCGTCCCTTGTTCGTGCGCAGTGCGCGCGGTGTCGAGCCAACCGAGGCTGCGCTGCTGTTCTACGCCGAGGTCAAGGCAAGCCTGGACCGCATCGCGCTTGCGGCCGAGCGGTTCACGCGTACCGGCGAACAGCGCATCGTGCGCGTTAACACCACGCCGTCCATTGCCATGCGGTGGCTGATCCCGCGCCTGTCCTCATTCCAGATCGAAAACCCGCGCATGGAAATCCGCGTGACCACTTCCGCCAGCGACGGCATCGATGACCTGAGGGAGCCGTTCGACGTGATCATCCGGCGCGCACCGATGTCGCGCGCCGGCCATGAATGCATCCGCTTTCTCGATGATGTATCGGCCCCGCTCGCCTCGCCGCGCTACCTGGCGCAGCATCCGCTGGCGGCGCCCGAGGATTGCCTGCATGCCTCGCTGCTGCACCTGAGCAGCCGGCGCGACGCATGGGCACGCTGGCTCGCGGCGGCAGGCGTGGTACCGCCACCGCCGCCGGGCGAGCACTTCTACCAGCATTTCTTTCTCAGCCTGCAGGCCGCCACCGCCGATCTCGGGATCGCAATCGGCTCGCTGGCACTCGTGGACGAAGACCTCGCCACGGGCCGCTTGTGCCAGTTGTTCCCGGACGTGGTGTTGCGCGACCAGGGCTTCCATATGCTGCTTCGCGCGGACCGCGAAGCGGCAAGCGCGCTGAGTGTATTTAGCGGATGGCTGGCCCGGGAGGGTGTGCGCGCGTCCTCTGGCCTGCGGGCGCGGATCGCGTGATGAACCGAACCCGTCCGTCTTCCTGCATGCCATGAATAGCAGGGCCTACTCCCCCAGCGCGATGCCATCCTTGCGTTTGTCCGATGCGCCGAGCAGGCCGCCGCACGCACTGCGCATGACGATCTGGGCGCCGCCGAAATCGCTGCGCCCGCCCAGTTCGCCAAGGCCGGCGGGATCGCTGTAGCCAGCATCGCGCAGGGCTTGCACGATGGCCGGCGGCATGCCGGCTTCGATGGCCAGGGTGGTGTCGGATTCCAGCCGCCAGCGCGGGGCATCCAGCGCGGCTTGCAGGGGTTGCTGCCAGGCCGCCAGCCTCACCAGCAACTGCAACTGGCCTTGCGGCTGCATCAGCCCGCCCACCACGCCGAAGCCCGCGTGGAAGCGCCCGCCGCGCAGGGCCGCGCCAGGCACCACGGTGTGATACGGGCGCTTGGCCGGAGCGGGGCTGTTGATATGGCCCGGCCCGGCAAAGCCGAAGCCGCGGTTCTGCAGCACAAAGCCGCAGCCGGGCACGGCGATGCCCGAGCCGAAGCGCTTGAAGATGCTGGTCATCAGCGTAACCGCCAGGCCGTCGCGGTCCACCACCACGGTGCATACCGTGTTGCCGGCCGGGTCTGCCACGGTTTCCTTGGCGTACCGCATGGCGCGGCCCATGGCCTGCACCGTGCGCAGCACGGCTGCGGGATCGTCCTCGGCCAGCATGGCAGGATCGAGTTCGCCGAGTTCGTCCAGCGCGTGCAGGATGGCCACGCCGTGTGTATTGGGCGGGCATTCCAGCACCGTCAGTCCGCGGAAATCCGTGGACACGGGCGTGCAGAAATCGCCCCTGTGGGCGGCGAAGTCGGCGGCAGCCAGCGCGCCGCCGGCGATGCGGCTCGCCATTTCGGCGGCATGGGCGGGCTGGCCGAGATAGTAGGCATCGGCACCCTCGGCGGCAATGGCGGACAGCGTGGCGGCCAGCTCCGGATTGCTGAAGGTCTCGCCGGCCGCAGGCGGGCGGCCGGCGCGATAGAGCGCGGCGCAGACCGGGTCATGGTGCAGCACGCGGTCGAACAGCGCCCATTCCCGCGCGGCTACCGGTGCCACCGCAAAGCCGTCGCGCGCTAGCGCAATGGCGGGCGTGAACAGCCGTTTCCATTCCAGCCGGCCGTAGCGGCGGTGCAGGTCCTCCCAGCCGCGCACCGCGCCGGGCGTGGTCAGCGATAGGGCGTGGCGCTCGGGGATGCGCTGCCCGGGCAGGGCCGCTAGCGCATGCATGGGGAACGCGGCCGGCGCGCGCCCGGTGCCGTTGTAGCTGACCGCGTGGCCGTCGGGCTCGACGATCATGGCCAGCATGTCGCCGCCAATGCCTGTTGCCATCGGCTCCACCACGCCCAGGATGGCATCGGCCGCGAGCGCCGCGTCAATGGCGCTGCCGCCTTCACGCAGCACCTGCAGCGCGGCCTCGGCAGCAAGCGGGTGGCCGGTGGCGACCATGCAGTGCGGCGCGCGCACGCCCTCGGTGGTGTTGGCACGGCTAGCGCAAGCTGTGGTTGTCATGCGTGGCGCTCCAGGAGAGTCGGATCAATCGGGTTTGACACAATGGCGTGCGTGAGCGGCAACGCAGCGCCGCAAGACCGCCGCGCACGCTGCCGGTCCGCGCCGAATCAGGCGTGGCGCCGCGAACCTATTCGACCACCGTCCCGGCCACCGTCCCGGTGACCGCAGCGGCAGCCTTGGCCGGGCTCGCCTGGGCTTCCCAGGACACGGCGATGTCGCCGGTGACGAAGGTCTGGCAGGCCATGCGGTAGCCCTCGCCGAATTGCGCCTCCGACAGGTGCTTGCGCTCTTTTGGCTTGATGGCGTCGGTGAACTCGAGCCCGCGCTCGATCTTGCACTTGCAGGTGCCGCACAGGCCGCCGCCGCACTTGAAGGGGATGCCGCCTTTCTCGCGCAGGGAAACGCGCAGTAGGTTGCTGTTCTCGGGGGCGCTGACGACCTTGCCGTCGTTGCTGACAAAGGTGATTTCAATCATGGAAACGGTCCGATGGCATGAGGGGCTGCCCGGCGCTGTGCCGGTCATACTCGGTGGATTCAGTCGTTCGCTCGCCAGTCACGCGCATGGACATCGCGCTTGGCCAGCGTGATGTCCATGCTGCCGAAGGTGGCCAGGCGCGTGAGCGCGTCGCGTGCGCCCTGCAGCGTGTCGAACTGCTCGAGAAACTTGGAGGGCACGTAGTTGATGGTGGGGGCCGGGCGGCTCGCGGCATCGACGTCTTCGCCGAACTCCTCCACAACCTTCACCTTCACCGGGTGCGCTATTTCGGCGATGACGAAGTGCGCCGTCCTGCGGCCGTAGAAGAGATAGTCGTAAGCCTCGACGGCCACCAGCCCCTCTACCAGTTCGGTGCGAAACTGCCCCGGCTTGCTGCTGAGTATTACGTACATGACTGCGTTGCCTGGTGGATGCTGGTGAATTACTGCGCGTTGCCCGGGACGCTCGCTTGCAGGACATTGGCCCCGCCGCTGGCGGTGGCTGTGCCTTGCACTGGCAGTTCGTCCTGGATCAGCTCGATGTCATGCTCCAGCCAGATCTGGCAGGTCAGGCGATACCCTTGCTCCAGCCGTTCTCCGAGCTGCTTCTTTTCCTTCCAGTTCGGCGGCGGCAGGTGCTCGGCGCCGGCGATCACGCGGCACGCGCATTTGGAGCACTTGCCCATGCCGCACTCGTAGCGCAGGTTCGGATACGGAAACTGCTTGATCCCGGCGCGCACCACCAGGTTGGTGCTGGGCTTGACCTCGTCCTCGAAGGTCTGGCCGTTCTTGTGAAATACGACTTTTGGCATACAACGTTTCCGCAAGCGGTCTGGTCTGTCAGGGGCGGCTGGGCGGATGCGCACCGGCCGCGCTTCATCGCACGATCTCATCGCGCGATCTGGCGGCTGCTTCAGGCAGCCATGTCGAGTTCAGGCAGGGGGATTTCGTGGGCGACGTAGTCGTGATAGAGGGCGGTGGTGTAGAGCAGGCGCATCTGGGCG
>NZ_JBXASU010000058.1:0-47958 GCF_058809705.1 Cupriavidus sp. MPR-AND1C
TCGTGGCCCCGCACAGCGCCCCCGAGAGAATGCGCGCGCCGAACTGTTGCGGCACCTTGCGGCTGGGCGTGCCGGGCAGCTTGTCGGTGATGAGCTCCACCGCTGCCAGCACGCTGAACACCCAGGGCGTGAACCGATAGCCCATGAAGGCAAGCCAGCTGCCCGACAGGTCGAGCAAGCCCGCCTGGACCGCCCAGCTGACGGCGGCAGGTGCCGTCATGGCGCGCAGGCCAGCCACGATGCCGATAAAAAGCGCGAGCAGGTACAGGGTCATGGCGTCTGTCCTCGATCAAGGCCGGCAACGCCGGCACGGCTGACGCGCTGAGCTTGAGCCAGTGCCCGGCGCGCGCACGTGCGCTAACCCACATGGCGAGTATGCCTGCGGCGCCTGGCAAAGCGGGCGTTCGAGCAAGAAGACGCGGGTTCGCAGGGGACTTGAGGTGCGTCTGGCCCGAGGTGTCCCGGCATCGGGAAAACCATTATTTGATATGCAATCAAAAAACAATAATATTTATTGAGTGTATATCAATTGATTGGGTGGGCATCCGTTGTCGAAGCTGCCCGTCAGGCGACGGCACGATAACCAGCGAGCCGATCGCAGCTCGCAGACCAGACCTGATCAAGGAGGAGCAATGAAGAAAGCACTGGCCATGGCCGCGGGCACGCTCGCGGCACTGACCCACGGGCAGGCGCACGCCCAGTCGTCCGTCACGATGTATGGCGTGGTGGACGCGGGCGTCGAATACCTGAACCGGGTGCCGAACGCGGCAAAGCAGGGGGACAACCTGCTGCGCATGACCTCCGGCAACATTGCCGGCAGCCGCTGGGGCATGCGCGGCGTGGAGGATCTCGGTGGCGGCCTGCAGGGTGTCTTTGTGCTGGAAGGCGGCATGGTGCTCGATACCGGAGCGTCCTCGCAGGGCGGCCGGATCTTTGGACGCAGGGCCTATGTCGGCCTCGACAGCAGCACGTATGGCCAGTTCACGCTGGGCCGGCATCACAACCTGATGTTTGACCTGATCATCTCGTTCGACCCCATGTTCTTCGCGCCGAAGTACTCGTCGTTCAGCCACGACAGCTGGCTGGCGGGGCGCGTGGACAACGCGGCCAAGTACACCGGCAAGTTTGGCGGGCTGACCGTAGCGGCGCTGTATAGCTTCGGGGTGGACTCCACGGTGGCCAACGGCTCGGAGGTACCGGGCAACAGCCGCGCGGGGCGCGACATGAGCGCCGGATTCACCTACCAGTCCGGCCGCTTTCGCGTGGGCGGCGTTTATGACCAGCTCAACGGCAACAGCGCGGCGACGGCCGGCAAGACCGAGCGGCGCTATGTCGGGACGGCCGCGGTGGATCTGAAGGCGTTCAGCGTCTATGTGGGCTACCGCAGGCTGGCGAGCCAGTTGCTGGCGTCGATGCCGCGCACGGACCTGATGTGGACCGGCGTGAACTGGAACCTGACGCCGGCCGTTGCGCTGACCGGCGCCGTGTACAAGACCAATGACCGCACCTCGGCCAAGGACCCGGTCTCCTTTGTGCTGTCGGTCGACTACCGGTTCTCCAAACGTACCGATGCCTACCTGACGGCCTCCTACACAAAGAACAGCGGCGGCTCTGCGCTCAGCGCCAACGGTTACGACGGCTCGATCGTCCCTGGCGCCAACCAGCTTGGCACGGTGGTGGGCCTGCGGCACAGCTTTTGAGCGGCGGCGCCTGGCGCGCTTGTCACCGGGCACATCCGGCACTTTCCTGTGCGGCTAACGCCGGCACTTCACGGCTGCCCGTCGATATGGCGGTGCAGCCGCTTTTTTGCGCATGGCGCGTGGCGGCTGCGTTGTGGCGGGCAAGGTTAACCATTAATTGACAGTCACTCAAATAGTGCCTAAATTATTGAGATGGTCACATTTAATCAAAGGAGACGCAGTGGCGGAGCAGAACAAGGTACAGGTAACTGCGGGCATGCGTGGCGCGTCGTGGGATGCACGACTGATGACGCGCCCATACCAGATGGTCCCCTATGCGCTGGGGACCGCGGACGGCCAGCGCACGCTCGGCTTTCTCTTCACGGCGACTGGCAAGGAAAAGACTGTCGTCTCCATCATGCACCCCCGCGAGATGGCGATCACGCACTATCTCGTGCCGTTCATTCTCGACGCCGGCTGCGCCTGCTGGGTGCAGGGCCCGCGGTCGATCGGCAACGACCTGCGGCTGGAGCATGAGATCGCGTTGTTCGACGTGGCGGCAGGCATGACGCACCTGCGCGAGCTGGGTTTTGCGCGCATCGTGCTGCTGGGCAATTCCGGCGGTGCTTCGCTGTACACCCTCTACAACCAGCAGGCGCTCGCGCCGGCCGCGCAGCGCATCGCGCGGACCCCGGGCGGCCGCCCGACCAACCTGGCCGAGTTGCAGATGCCCACGGTTGACGCCCTGATCCTGATCTCTCCCCATCCCGGGCAGGGCAAGCTGCTGATGACCGGGCTCGATCCCTCCGTTGTCGACGAGAACGACCCGATGCAAACCGATGCGTCGCTCGATCCGTTCTGCGCGGCGAACGGCTTCGACGCCGCCAGTGGACGTGGCAGCTACGCACCGGACTTCGTCGCGCGCTACAGCGCCGCGCAGCAAGAGCGGGTGAAGCGGATCGACGAGCATGCGAGGCAATTGCTGCTGCGCAAGCAGGCCGCCCGCCAGCGCATCAAGGCGGGCGCCGGCAGCGAGCTTGACCGGCGTGTGGCCGCGCATGCGCCCATCTTCCACGTCTGGCGCACGGACGCTGACCTGCGCTCCTGGGACATTACCCTGGACCCGTCGGACCGCCAGACGGGCACGCTGTGGGGCAAGGACCCCTTTGTTTCCAACTGGGGCAGCGTTGGCTTTGCACGCGTGGTGACACCGGAGTCCTGGCTGTCGACCTGGTCGGGCCTGACTTCCAACGCGTCGCTGGACAAGACCATTGGCGCGGTGCACCAGCCCACGCTGCTGCTGGAATACACCGGAGACCAGTGCACGTTCCCCGCCGATATCGAGTCCATCTACGCGCAGATCGGCAGCACGGAAAAGCGTCACATCCGCGTGCGCGGCAATCACCATGGCATGGCACTGAGCCGCGACGAGGAGCCGGGCCAGCGTATCGCCGGGGCGCACATCGTGGAGTGGCTGCGCGAGCTGATGGTGTAAGGAAAGTCATCCCGCGCGCCGCAGGCCAATGTGGCGCGCTGACGGAAAACAGACAAGCAAGGGTAGACAGACATGATGCAATCCCAATCGGTACGGCCCCCGGAACTGCTGGAGGGAGTCAGGTACCCCGACGAAGACCGGCTACGGCGCTATGTTGCCGACGGCGTGCTGACGCAAGAAACACTGACCGGGGCCTTGCGCGCGTCGTTTGCAACCCATGCGGACCGGCTCGCGCTGGTGGGCCCGGAAGGCCGGCTGACCTACCGCGACCTGGACGAGAAGACCGAGCGCCTTGGCGCCGCGCTGCTGGCGCTGGGCTTGCGGCCCCTGGATCGCGCGGTGTTCCAGTGCGGCAACAGCAACGAGCTGCTGCTGGCGTTCCTGGGGTGCCTGAAGGCGGGCATCATTCCGCTTTGCTCGCTTCAGGCGTTCCGCAAGCTGGAAATCGGCTACCTCGGCAACCTCTGCGAAGCCCGCCTGCATGTCGTGCAGGGCGACGACGCGAAGTTCGACGACGTGGCCTTCGCGCAGGAAATGCAGGCCGAAGTGCCGAGCTTTTCCATCATCCTGCAAGCGCGCGGCGAGCGTCGCGGCAGCGCGGTGCTGCTAGCCGACCTGATCGAAGAGATGCCGCTGGCCCGCGCGCGCGAGATCCTGGCGGGCGTGAAGCTGGATCCCTTCCAGGCCGCCGTATTCCAGCTCTCCGGCGGCACCACCGGCGTGCCGAAAATCATCCCGCGCTTCCAGAGCGAGTACCTCTACAACATGCGCGCGGTGGCGGCGTGCAATGGCTACACGAAGGACGACGTGCTGTTCTTCCCCACGCCGTACATGCACAACCTCAACATGGGATGCTTCTTCGGCCCGTTCCTGCTCACTGGCGCCACATTGACGGTCACGCCGGATCTTGGCGAGGAAAGCCTGCGCGGCCTGGTGCGCGACTACCAGCCTACCTGGTTCGGCGTGGCCGGGCCGATCCTCACGCGCATTGCGCCGGAACTGGCGCAGTCGGATGCCAGCGCGCGGGCGCGCAGGAATTTCATCGCGCCGAAGAACGCCGCGGGCCTGACCCGCCTGACGGGCTCGCCCACGCACCATATCTTCGGCATGACCGAAGGCGTGATCATGTTCGCCCGCAAGGATGACCCGCAGGAGATCCGCGACACCGCCGTCGGCAGCCCGGTGTCCGCGCATGACGAGGTCAAGCTCGTGTCACCGGGCACGGAGGATCCCGTGGCCGACGGCGAACCCGGCGAGGCCCTGTTCCGCGGGCCTTACACCATCCGCGGTTACTACAAATCCGAGAAAGAGGACGTGACGCGCTTCACCGCGGACGGCTTCTACCGCTCCGGCGACCTGATGACGTCGCGCGTGGTGGACGGCAAACGGTACTACTTCTTCTTCGGGCGCATCAAGGATGTGGTGGATCGCGGCGGCGAGAAGATCAATGCCGAGGAGCTGGAGAACGTCATCAACCTGCACCCGGGCGTGTTGGCCTGCGCTGTAGTGGGCATGCCCGACCGCGTCTATGGCGAGCGCGTGTGCGCCTTCGTCATACCCAAGCCCCCCGCAAGCGACCTCACGCTGGCGCGACTGACCCAATACCTGCAGGAAGCCGGCCTGGCCAAGTTCAAGTGGCCAGAGCGGCTGGAAGTCATCCGAGAGTTCCCGCTGACCGCATCCGGCAAGCTCAGCAAGGTGCTGTTGCGCCAGCAGATCATCCAGTTGCTCGAGGCCGAGACGGCCGGCAACACCGTAACCGAAGGGAAGTGAAATGACCGAAGCGAAACACCTTATCGGCGTGCCGTCCGTGCAGTTGCATGGCGTGCATCATACCGCGCGTCCCACCTGGAAGCTGGCCCAGACCGTGCATTTCTACCGCGACCTGCTTGGCCTGCCGCTGGTCCACGCCATCTCGGCCAAGGGCTGGGGCCCGGACAACCACGCGGATTTCCTGCACTTCTTCTTCGATAGCGGCAACAGCAGCACCATTGCCTTCTTTTACTACATCGGCACCGAGCGGCCGGACTGGCTGGCGGTGCGCGAGCACTACCAGGATCGCGCCACGCACACCGCCTGGCGCGTGCGCGACGAGGCGGAACTGCTGGAATGGCGCCAGCGCGTGGAAGCGGTCGGCATTCCGGTGCGCTACCAGATCCGCCACGAGGTCATCGAGTCGATCTACTTCAACGATCCCAACGGCTATCCGATCGAGATCACCTGGCAACTGCGCCCCTTCAGCGAAGCCGATGCGCTTGACGCGACGTTGACCATCGAAGCCGCCATGCAGCTGGAGAAGGCGGCGGATGCCGCCACGGCGTTCACGTCCATCGAGCCGGTCTGGCAACGCAAGGCCGCGCGGATCGGCACGGCACCGGAGCCGGCTGTCAAGGCATCGGTCTATGTGCTGGACGTGCCGGAGTTTGCCGCGCTGATCAGCGTGGCGCGCACTACCGAAGGCTATGCCACCACCGCGCTGAAAAACGGCTATGTGCGCATCGACGGCAATCCACAGATCCGCTTTCAGCGCAAGGCGCTGGGCTTCAAGCCGGCAGTCTGGTACGGCGCGCTGACTGGGGGGCTGGTCGGGCGCATCGTCCAGTTCGATATGGATGCGCTGGTGATTTCCCCGGAGCAGGCGCAATGAACGCCGCAACGAACGCCGCAATGAGGGTCGCCATCATCGGGGGCGGCCCCTCCGGGCTCTTTCTCTCCATCCTGCTCAAGGAGCGGCTGGCATCGGTGGAGATCGACATCTACGAGCAAAACCCGGAGAACGCCACCTTCGGCTTCGGCGTGGTGCTCGCCGACACCGGGCTGTCCAACCTGCGCGCTGCATCCCCGGTGGTGGTCGACGAACTCGCCAAGGCGATGCGCTTCAGCGACCGGCACACCATCGTGAGCCACGAGGCGCCGATCACCATGAAGCGCCCCGGCGCGGGCGGCGGCGCGATTCCTCGCATCCAACTGCTGTCGGTGCTGCAGGCGCGTGCCCGCGAACTCGGCGTGCGCGTGACTTGCAACAAGCGCGTCAGCGACTTTTCGACCATCGAAGCCGATCTGGTCGTGGGTGCCGATGGCGTCAACTCGCTGCTGCGGGCGTCCAACGAGGAGGGCTTCGGCACCACGCGCCGCAACCTGACCAACCACTTTGCCTGGTACGGCGTGGAGAAGGCGTTCCCCAATCCGGCCCTGGTATTCCGGCGGTACAAGGGCGGCTATTTTGTCGCGCACTACTACCCGTACTCGGACTCCATGAGCACGTTCGTGGCTGAGTGCGACCACCGGACCTGGCAGGATTTCGGTATGGATGCGATGTCCAACGAGGCACGCCAGGCTCTGTTCGAGACGGTGTTCGGCACGGAGCTGGGGGGTGACAAGCTGGTCTCCAACAACTCGAACTGGCGCCAGTTCCCGGTCGTGATCAACCAGACCTGGCACGTCGGCAACCAGGTGCTGATCGGGGATGCGCTGACCAGCGCGCACTTCTCGATTGGCTCGGGCACCCGGATCGCCATGGAAGACGCGATTGCGCTGGCCGAGGCCATTGTCGCTTTCCCTGGCGACGTGCCGGCAGCGCTGCAATGCTACGACGATGTGCGCCGCCCGCAAAAGGCCAAGCTCATCCGTGCCTCGGAGGCTTCGTACAACTGGTACGAGCGAATCCGCGAATGGATGGACCTGGCGACGCCGCATGAGTTCGTCTATCGCTTCATGACCCGCACGGGCCGCGTGGATGTGAACCGGCTGCGCGAACAGTATCCCACCCTGATCGCCGAGCTGGCGGCCGCGGGCGTCACCGATCTCACCGCGCCGCAGCCATGATGCGCGCCACCGAATACGTGCTGAGCGAGCAGCCGTTCGTGGTCCGCCGTACCGTGCGCTGGGGCGATTGCGATCCCGCCGGCGTGGTGTACACGGGCCGCTTCACCGACTACCTGCTGGGCGCGGTCGGCCTGTTTGCCGACCACATGGCCGGCGCAGCGGGGCGGCTGGGCGACGCGCACGGCGTGGGCACGCCGTGCAAGGCGATGCGCTTCGCGTTCATCGGCACGCTGTGGCCGCACGACGTGATCGATATCGAGTGCTTTGTCGAAGCCATCCGTACGCGCTCCTATGACATCCGCTGCATCGCCAGGCGCCCCGACGGGGCGCCGGTGTTCGATGCGGTGTTTTCCCCGATCTGCGTGCGGCTGGACGAGCGCGTGGGCACGCCGATCCCGGATTCCCTGCGCGCCACGCTAGGCACGTTCCTGCGCAAGCCGGCCGCGGAGTCCCAGGTTGAATGAGAACAAGCGAACAAGCGAACAAGCGAACCCAAGATGAACTACCGAATTGGCCAGATCGTCCCCAGCTCCAACATCACGATGGAGCGCGAAGTGCCCGCCATCTTTGCCGGGCGCATGCAGCAACTGCCGCAGCGTTTCTCCTTTCATTCCAGCCGCGTGCGCATGCACCGCGTGGTGGCGCAAGAGCTGGAGCGCATGAACCGCGACATGGGCCGCTGCGCGCTGGAGCTTGCCGATGCACGCGTCGATGTGATGAGCACCGCGTGCCTGGTGGCCACGATGTGCATGGGCAAGGGCTACCACCGGCAAGTGATTGAAGACCTTAACGCGGCCATCGCCGATGCACCTTACCGGCCCGCGATCATGACCTCGGCCGGCGCGCTGGTCGAGGAGCTGAAGGACTTCGGCGCCAGGCGCATCGCGCTGATGGCGCCCTACAGCGATGCGCTGACGCGCACCGTGGTCGAGTACATCGAAAGCGAAGGCATCGAGGTCAAGGATGCGATCAACTTCTCGATCCTCGACAACCTGGAGGTCGGCGCGCGCGATCCGCTGCAATTGCTGGAGGACGTGAAGCGCCTGGACACCGCCGGCGTGGACACGGTGGTGCTGTCCGCCTGCGTGCAGATGCCGTCGTTCGCGGCGATTGAGCGTGCGCAACTGGCGCTGGGCGTGCCCGTCACCTCTACGGCCGTGTGCACGGCGCGGCAGATGATGCGGCGCCTGGGCCTCGAAGCGGTGGCGCCGGGTGCCGGCGCGTATCTCGGCAGCAAGACCGGACTGGTGTAGGGGCCGCTAGTGCCCGAGGAGACGACATGATGCAAGAAACCCAAGGAGCCGCGTCCCGGATCGGACGTTGGCCTTACATCGCGGTAGTGCTGGGTGCGGCGCTTGGCATGCTGGCCGGCTATGCGCCACTGTTCAATGCCACCGCCGGCGTGTTCGTGCGCCCGCTGGCCGCCGAGTTCGGCTGGGGCCGCTCCGAGGCGTCGCTGTCCTACGCGGCCTCGATGTTCGGGCTGGCGGTGGTGAGCCCGCTGGTCGGGACCATGATGGACCGCTACGGCATCCGGCGCGTGATCACGGTGTCCGCGGTGGTCTTCGGCATCGCCACGGCGTGCATGGCGCTGCAGGACGGCAGCAAGGCCATGTGGGTCAGCCTGTCCGTGGTGGTAGGTGTGTTCGGCGCGGCCACGTCGGTGCTCGGCTATCTCGCCGTGCTGCCGCAGTGGTTCGACCGCCGTCTTGGGCTGGCGCTTGGCGTTGCCATGTGCGGCCTGGGGGCCGGCACCGTGTTGATGCCCGCCACCGCGCAGTATCTGGTGACCGGCTATGGCTGGCGCACTGCCTATGTGGTGCTGGGCGCCGGGTCGATCGTCTTGTCCTTGCTGGCGTGCTCGCTGTTGCGTGAACGCAAGGCGGCGGAAAAGACGCAGGGCGCCGCGCGCGGCCAGGTGGTTGACGGCGTGCCGTTTGCCGAGGCGCTGCGCAGCTATCGCCTGTGGGCCATCTGGGCGGTGTTCGTGCTGGGGTCCTCCGCTACGCTGTCGCTCGGGCCGCATCTGCCTGCCATGTTTGCCGACCGCGGCTTCGGCCCGGCGGAGGCAGCGCGCAGCGCCTCGATGGTGGGCATCGGCCTGCTGATCGGGCGCATCCTGACCGGCGTATTGATCGACCGGATCCACGCGCCATTCGTCGCCTGCGTATTCTTCGGCGGTGGCGCGCTGGGCATCTTCCTGCTGCGCTCGGCGCATGACTACCAAGCGTTGCTGCTCGCCACCACGCTGATTGGCCTCACCATCGGCGCGGAAGGCGACCTGATCTCGTACCTGGTACGCTCGTACTTCGGCTTGCGTTCCTTTGGCGCGTTGTTCGGCATCGCGTTTTCCGGCTATGGCTTTGGCGCGGTGCTGGGCCCGATCGGGCTTGGCGCATGGTTTGACCGCCACGGTAGCTACGATGCGCCGCTGCTGGCGCTGTCCTGCATGCTGTTGCTGGCCGCCGCGCTGACGCTTTCCCTTGGCCGGTACCGGCGCGCGGGCGAACTGTCGGCCGTGACGCCGGCCGCAGCTGGCGCCTGAGCACGGGTCGGGACCGGACCCGGCCCGTGGACAGGTAGAATTAGCACGGGCGCAATTATCAAGCCGCGCCACCTGTGCCGATTCGCCACTGACCTATGCCAGCCGCCAAGAAGACCGCCACCGTAGCCGAACCCCTTCCCGCCGTGCCGCGCCGCCGTGGCCGTCCGCCCAAGACGGACTCGCCGATCGGCGCGCAGGCGACGCTGAGCCGTGTCGCCATCCTGCAGCGCGCCATTGAATTAACGAAGACCATGCCGCTGGACCAGATCTCCATGGTCCAGCTGGCCAAGGATTTCGGCGTGGCGCCAGGGCTTATCCACTATTACCTGGGCGGGCGGGATCAGCTGGTTTCCGGCGTGCTCAATGACTACTACCGGCAGCGATTGAGCCGGCTGTCGTCGCTCACCGGGGACTGGCGCCGCGATGTCGAGTCTTTCGCGCGGCTGAGTTTCCAGGTGGCGATCGAAAACCCCGGCGTGAGCATCTATGTGGCCTCGCACAACCGCTTCCGCCTGTTTCAGGACGTGCAGCCGGGGGAGACTGATTACGGGATGGAGTTTTTCAACCGCATGACGTCGGCCATCATGCAAGGTGGATTCAACGCGGACGAAGTCGCGCTTGGCTATCACCTGCTGGCGCAATACCTTGTGTCTGCCAGCATGGCGGAGGCTTCCCGCCAGTTGCCGGCCTACCACCAGGCCTTCATCGAGAACAAGCTGGAGTCCGTGTCGCCGCTGCAATATCCCGGTGCCCGCTTTGTCAGCAAATCGTTCTCCCGGCTGAGCTCGGAAATCGCGTTCGAGGAAGGGCTGCGCATTACGCTGGACGGCATCGAGGCGTGGAAACGGGGTGCAGGCCTTGCCGCCATTCCAGTGGCCGGTGGCGCCGCCACGCCGCGCAAGCCCCGCGCCAAGAAAGCCTGATCTCTCCAGTCCTTCGGGCTTGATGACGGTGAGAGCGCATTGCGCCTCGCCTCGTCGCGTCCGCCGATTTCCCTCTCCGCCTGTTTCTTTCCTGGTGTCGGAAATTAGATATTTGATTTAATGTCAATTAATATTTGGTTATTAATTGTGTGTATATCAAATCGTATGGCGGCGATCCGCATGATCTTCTCGAACAGCGGCTTGCCCTCGGCGGACAGCGAAATGAGCACCGCGCGCAACCAGATTGCCTGGCGCCGATCAGAATTCCACCATCGCAAAGTCTTCCTTGCCCACGTCGCACAGCGGGCAGCGCCAGTCGTCGGGGATATCTTCCCAGCGGGTGCCGGGCGCGATGCCGTCTTCTGGAAGGCCAGCGGCTTCGTCATAGACCCAGCCGCAGATGATGCACACCCATTGCTTGAACGCGTCGTCGGCGGCGGATGCGGTCTTTGCCGCGATGGGGGCTTCTGGCTGCGCGGCGGGCTTCTCTTGTTCTGGCTCGTCCAGGCTGAAGACAAGCGGCGCCGCGGTAGCGTCGCCGGGCGCGAGGCGCGCCTGCAACAGGGCAAGCAGCGCCTGCGCCTCTTCCGTGGTCAGGTCGATCCAGTACGGATCGCCTGCGCCGTCGTTCAATCGCTTTGGGGAAAACTGGATCTCTACTGCGGTGCCTTTCTTGTACATGCGATCAGGGGGCGGGGTATCGGGTTTTTTGGGTTTTGTGCAGGGTAAGGATTAGACAGGAAAAAGCACGCCGGCGAGCCATTGCTGGAAATCGGCAACCACGTCGGCATCCAGTTCATGGCCGATCGGGTAGCGCTGCGACCGATGCGGCACGCCCAGCGCGTCCAGCCACCGGTCCGCGCGTTCGGCCCACGCGACGGGCAGCTTGTTGTCGAGTTCGCCGTGCGCGATGAAGGCCGATATCCCGGCAAGCGCCTCGCGCGGGGCGAGGTGCGGCTCGATCTCCGGCAGGATGCGCCCGCTCAGCACCGCAAAGCCGGCCACGTCGGCTGGCGCGCTCAGGCCAACGCTGGCGCTGAGGATGCCGCCCTGGCTGAAGCCGGCGATCACCGTGCGCGCGGGCAGGGCGCCATCCTGCGCATGGCGGGCACGGACGAAGGCAATCAGCTGCTGGCGGCTGCGCTCGGCCTGGGCTGCGTTGATGGCGGGCGTGCCACCGGCGAAGCTGACCTCGAAAAAACCATGCTGGCCGGGCCCGAAGGTGAGCGGGCCTTGCACCAGCACCACTTCCACGCGCGGGTCGATACGCGTGGCCACCGGCGCGAGGCTGGTCTCGTTGCTGCCTACGCCGTGCAGCAGCAGGAGCCGCGCGGCAGGCGTTGCGGCCGCAGCCGCTGACGCCTTCCGCAAGCGATAACGCAGGCCGGTCACGGGGTCTTCGGCCAGCGGGCCGATTTCATTGGGGGTGGTGTTCATATCGTCTCGCGTGGCTGTGAGCAAGGGATCAGGCAGGGGATCAGGGGATCAGGGGATCAGGCCGCAACGGGCTGCGCGGCCAGCGGCCGGAATCGGCCAAGCACATAGGATTCCATCGACAAGATCCCGTAGGTGATGCCGCCGTCGATCACCGCCATCGGCTCGCCCGCCGCGGCCGCGCCGATGGCCACCAGCAGCGGCAGGAAGTGCTCGTCGGTCGGGTGCGCGCGCTGCGCGTGCGGGGCCAGCCGGCGGTAATCGATCAGCGGCTGCGGGTCGCCGGTGCGCATGGCGCTGCGCACCGCCTCGCGCACCCACTGCGTGAATGCTGCCACGTACGGGGCGTCGCCGCCGCCATGGCCGCGGAATTCATGGAGGTTGTGCGTCATGCTGCCGGACGCGACGATCAGCACGCCCTGCTCGCGCAGCGGCGCCAGCGCACGGCCCAGCGCCAGCGCGCCGGCCGGGTCCAGCGGCTGCGGCAGCGACACCTGGAACACCGGCACCTGCGCATCGGGATACAGGTGGCGGACCGGCACCCAGGCGCCGTGATCCAGGCCGCGCTGCGGGTCCAGCCCGGCGTTGAACCCGGCCTGCGCCAGCAGCGCCACCGTGCGCTCGGCCAATGCCGGATGCCCGGCCGCCGGGTAGCGGATCTCGTACAGGGCACGCGGGAAGCCGCCGAAATCGTGGATGGTCTCGGGCTGCGTGCTTGCCGTTGCGCGTACGCCGCCGCGCGTTTCCCAGTGGGGCGAGACCACCAGCACCGCCTCGGGCACCGGCAGCGCGCGGCCCAGCGCGGTGAGCTGCGGGCCGGCCAGGCCCGGCTCGATGGCGAAGGTGGGCGCGCCATGGGAGACAAACAGGACGGGAAGTGCGGTAGACATCTCGGAATCTCCGGAGGCCACGGCAAAACCCGCGGCGTGCAACGACATAGGGAATCTTGCTAGTCTATTGATTCATGTGGCGGCAATAAACTGCCAATCGTGTGATATATAGTCCCGATTATCGAGACAATAAGCCGGAGCCGAGACAACCCCGTGGACCGCGCACTGGAAATGACCGTATTCACCGCCGTGGTCGACGCCGGCAGCTTTGTCGGCGCGGTCGAGGGCCTGCGCATGTCCAAGGCCGCGGTCTCGCGCCATGTGGATGCGCTGGAACAGCGCCTGGGCGTGCGCCTGCTGCAGCGCACCACGCGCCGGCTGTCGCTGACCGAGGAGGGGCGCATTTTCTACCAGCGCGCGCGCGAAGTGCTGGCGGCGCTGGACGACGCCGAGTCCGAGATCACGTCCCGCACGCAGGAGCCTAGCGGGCTGATCCGCATCAACGTGCCGCTCACGTTTGGCATCCTGCACCTCGCGCCGCTCTGGAGCGCGTTCTTGGCGGCGTATCCACAGGTTGATCTCGACATCACCCTCAATGACCGCGTGGTGGACCTGGTCGACGAAGGCTACGACCTTGCCGTGCGCATTGGCGACATGCCAAGCTCCGCACTGATCAGCCGCAAACTGGTCGCAACCCGCATGGTGCTATGCGCGTCGCCTGGCTATCTCGCGCAGCACGGCGCGCCAACCCATCCGCATGAACTGGCCGAGCACCGCGTGCTGGCCTACACCAACTGGTCCGGGCGCGACGAATGGCAGTTCGATGGCCCGCACGGCAAGGTCAGCGTGAGCACCCGCGCCCGGGTGTACTCCAACAATGGCGACACGTGCCGCGCCATTGCGCTGGCGCATGGCGGCATCATGCTGCAGCCGAGCTTCATGCTCCAGGACGACTTGCGGCGCGGGGACCTGGTTGAACTGATGCCCGGGTTCCGTGCGACCGAGATCGGCGTCTACGCTGTGTATCCGACGCGCAAGCAGTTGCCGCTCAAGGTGCGCAGGCTGGTCGATTTCCTGGTGGAGGCGTTTCGGGATGTGTCTTGGGGGTAGGGGGGGCTACCCATCGCTTTCACAGTCCCTTGGGCAACAACGCCGCCAGCGATTCCCGCATGGCCCGCGCAATCAGTTGCTGCCGCTCGCGCGGCATGCGGGCCAGCGTGGAGGCCACGCTGATGCCCGCCACCGGTTCGCCGTCCGTGCTGTGCACCGCCATGCCCACGGCCAGCACACCGCTGGTGGCGTGATTGCCGATCACGGACCAGCCGCGCTCGCGCGTGGCGCGCACCAGGATGTTCATGCGCTCGGGCGTCATGCCGCCATAGTGGCCCAGCGCCGCGGCATTGGCGGTGATGCATTGCGCCACGTCGTCTTGCGGCAGCGCCGCCAGCAGGGCCAGCCCGGCGGCGCCGACGCCGAGCGGCTGGCGAGTACCGACCTGGATCACGAGGATCTGCACCGGATGCGTCCCTACATGGCGCGCGATGCAGTGCGAGATCGCGCCTTCGCGCACGACGGCGAAGGCGGCATCCCCACAGGCGGCGCTCACGCGCGCCAGCACTGGCTGTAGCCGCGCCGCCAGGCCGTCGGTGGCGTGCGGCTGCGCGAGCACCGCCAGCCGCGGCCCCGCCACGTAGCGAAAGCGCCCGCGCTGCGCCACATAGCCGCTTTCCATCAAGGTCGCCAGCAGCCGGTAGACGGTGGCGCGCTCCAGCGCCGCGATGCGGCACAGGTCGACCACGCGCAGGCCTTCGCGGCCGCTGGCCAGCACCGCATCCAGCAATTGCAGGCCGCGCCGCAGCGTGCGGCTGCCGCCGTCTTCGGCGGCCTCGGTGGTATCGGTGGTATCGGCGGCATCGGCGGCATCGGCGGCATCGGGAAGGGCGCTGAGGGTTGCCTTGCCTTTGGCAGAAACGTCCGGCAGGCGGACGTTTTGATTGGCGGAGCGGGCAGGCATGGGGAAGAATTTCTCGGTCGATGGAAGCCACCCGCAGTATGCCGCAGCGCGGCCAGAAGGGGGCTAGCGACGGCATCGCACTGCCAAAACAGGAGACAAACCATGACCTTCCACAATGCATCGCGCCGGCGCCTGCTGGCGTTCGCGGCGGCCCTTGGCCTGGCGGGCGGCCTCGCGCTGCCGCTTCATGCCCAGCCTGCCGCCTGGCCTACCAAGCCCATCAAGCTCGTGGTCGGCTACGCCGCCGGCGGCGCCACGGACGTGATCGCGCGCCTCATCGCGCTCAAGCTGGGCGAGCAGCTGGGCCAGCCGATGGTGGTGGACAACCGGGCGGGCGCCAACAGTAACGTGGGCGCCGAAGTGGTGGCCAAGTCCGCGCCCGATGGCTACACGCTCTACGTCTACACCATCGCCAACACCATCAACGCGTCGCTGTACGACAAGCTTGGCTACGACCCGCAAAAGGACTTCGAGCCCATCGGGCTGATCGCCAGGATTCCTAACATCCTGGTGGTGAACCCCAAGCTGCCGGTGAAGACCCTGGCCGACTACATCCGCTTTGCCAAGGCGTCGCCGGACGGCATCACCTTTGCCTCGTCGGGCAGCGGCTCGTCCATCCACCTGTCGGGCGAGATGTTCAAGATGCAGGCCCGGCTGAACATGCTGCACATCCCGTATCGGGGCAGCGCGCCGGCGGTGACCGACCTGCTGGGCGGGCAGGTCCAATCGATGTTCGACAACACGCCCTCGGCGCTGCCGCACGTGAAGGCGGGGCGGCTGCGCGCCATTGCCATCACCAGCGCCCAGCGCTCGCCGCTGCTGCCCGAGGTGCCGACCGTTGCCGAGTCGGGCTTTCCCGGCTTTGACGTGCAATCGTGGTTCAGCCTGGCCGCGCCCGCCGGCACGCCGCGGCCGGTGATCGAGCGCCTGAACTCGGCCCTCGACAAGGTGCTGGCCGCGCCCGAGGTGCGCCAGCGCTTGCAGGATCTGGCAGCCACCCCCGAGCCCGGCTCGCCAGAGCAATTGCGCCGCCTGATCGTGGCGGAAACCAAGCGCTGGCACGACGTGGTGAAACAGTCCGGCGCCAAGGCCGAATAAGAAACAAGGAGCGTTGCTTACCATGTACCCGATCGATTTCTTCTGGCGCGCCGCGGCGCGCTGGCCCGGCAACATTGCGATCGACGCCCCCGAAGGCGCGATCCGCTACGACGCGCTGGCTGCCCAGGTGGCCGCACTGGCCACGGCGCTCAATGCGCTCGACAACACCCTGCAGAGCCGCGTGGGCATTTGCGCGAAGAATAGCGCCGAGCACATCGTCGCGCTCTTGGCGGTGCTGGCCTGCGGCAAGGTCTGGGTGCCGCTGAACCCCAAGAGCACCCGGCCGGAGATCCGCCGCATCATCGACGCCACCGAGCCCTCCATCCTGGTGCTCGATACGGCCTGCGCCGGCCTGCTGGAGGGCGCGGCCGGCGCGCGCATCCATTGCGGCTCGCCGCCGCCCGGGCAGAGCTCGGTGGCCGCGTTGATCGCGCAGCATGCCGGCGCATCGCGCCCGGCCTTTGCGCTGCCGCAGGATGCCACGCAGGCGATCAAGTTCACCGGCGGCACCACCGGTGCGCCCAAGGGCGTGATGCAGCCGTACCGCGCCTGGATGACCAACGTCTCCAACCAGATCCAGGCCTGGGGCTTTGATGAGCACGAGCGCTACATCGTGGCCGCGCCGATCACGCATGGCACGTCGACCTACCTGTTGCCCATCCTGGCGCAGGGCGGCTGCCACGTGGTGCTGGCCGAGGCTGGCGCCGAGGCGGTGCGCACGGCGTTTCGCGAGCGCGGCGGCACCGTGTGCTTCATGCCGCCAACGCTGGTCTACATGCTGATGGCGCTGCCCGGCGCCGCGCGCGCGGACTTCCCCTGCCTGCGCCGCCTGATCTACGGCGGCGCGCCGATGCCGCCGGAGAAGATCCGCGAGGTGCGTGCGTTCTTCGGCCCCGTGCTGGGCACCACCTACGGGCAGACCGAGGCGCCGCAGAGCCTGACCGTGATGCGCCCCGAGGATTTCGAGGACGAGCGCAACTGGGCCGCCGTGGGCCTGCCCACCTGGTTCAGCGACGTGGCCATCATGGCCCCGGACGGCCGCCTGCTGCCCCCGGGCGAGGTCGGCGAGGTGGTGGCGCGCGGCGACCTGGTGATGAGCGGCTACTGGCGCCTGCCGGAGAAAACCGCCGAGACGCTGGTGGACGGCTGGCTGCACACGGGCGACCGCGGCCTGATCGATGAGCGCGGCTACCTGTACCTCAAGGACCGGCTCAAGGACATGGTCATCACCGGCGGCTTCAACGTCTATCCGGTGGATGTGGAGAACGCGCTGGGCCAGCACCCGGCGGTGCACGAATGCACGGTGTTCGGCGTGCCCGACGAAAAATGGGGCGAGGCGGTGCAGGCCGCCGTGCAACTGCGCCCCGGCCAGCATGCCACCGAAGGCGAGCTGATTGCCTTTGTGCGCGAGCGCCTGGGCCCCGTGCAAACGCCCAAGCGCGTCCACTTCCATGTGAGCCTACCGCGCTCCGCCGTGGGCAAGGTGCTCAAGACCGCCGTGCGCGAACGCGCCATCGCCCCCGAAGCCCCTTCGGTCCCATCGGCCCCGCCCCCTGCCAACGAACCCACTGCGAACCCATCATGACTTCCTCCGCTTCCTCCAAGCCCGTCACACGCCTTTGCACCCATACCCTTACCAGCCTGCATTACCGCGACGCGGACCTGGTCGAGGACCTGATGGGCAAAAAGACCTTCACCGAGGTCATGCTCATGCAGATCCTGGGCCGCGCGCCGCGCCCGGTGGACCTGCGCATCACCGACGTGGTGCTGATCGTGCTGATGGAGCACGGCCTCACGCCCAGCGCCATCGCCACGCGGCTGATCTACATGAGCGCGCCCGAAAACCTGCAGGGCGCCGTATCCGCCGGCCTGCTGGCCGTGGGCAGCTCCTTCGTGGGCACCATGGAGAACTGCGCGCAGCTGCTCGATCGCATCGGAGCGGCCGCCGACCCCGATGCCGAGGCCATGGAGATCGCGCGCCACTACAAGTCCATCAAGAGCCATGTGCCCGGCTTTGGCCACCACCTGCACAAGCCGGTGGACCCGCGCGCCTACAAGCTGCTGGACATGGGCCGCGCCGAGCCCGACCTGGCCGGCGACAAGATCCGTGCGCTGGAGCGCCTGTCCAGCGCGGTGGATGCCGTGGCCGGCCGGCCCATTACCATCAACGCCACCGGCGCCGTGGCCGCCTTGCTCGGTGAGCTGGGCGTGCCCACGGCCGTGATGCGCGGCTTTGCCGTGATTTCGCGCGCGGCCGGGCTGGTGGCGCATATCGTGGAGGAGCAGCAAAGCCCCTCGGGCCGCTTTATCTGGGACACCATCGAGCACGCGATTCCTTACGTGGGCGAAGGCGGGCACCAGCCGGGGGAGGGCGCGTGACATGACGAACCGATCGAACCCAGGCGACAGCGCGCCGGCGGCACGCCCGCCGGCGTTGCCGCTCGATCTTCCGGGCCGCACGGTTTTTGTCGCCGGCGCGGGCTCGGCGGGGCCGGGCTGGAGCATCGGCCGCGCGGCCAGCGTGACCTACGCGCGCCTGGGCGCGCAGGTCTGCGTGGTGGACCGTGACGCGGCCTCGGCCGAGGAAACCACGGCGCTGATCCGGGCCGAAGGCGGCATCGCCGAGACCTTCACGGGCGATGTGTCCGTGGAGGCCGAAGTGGTGAGGCTCTTTGCCGCGGCGCGCGAGCGCTTCGGCATGGTGGACGTGCTGCATCACAACGTGGGCATTGGCAAGACCGGTGGCCCGATGGACACCACCGCGGACGACCTGGACCGCATCCATGCCGTCAACGTGCGCAGCCTGCTGCTGGCCAGCCAGCAGGTGCTGCCCGACATGGTGGCGCGCGGGCGCGGCGCCATCATCGCCATCTCGTCGGTGGCCGGCATGCGCTACGTGGGCTACCCGCACCTGGCCTACAGCGTGACCAAGGCCGCCGTGACGCAGTTCACGCGCATGCTGGCGCAACAATATGCGCCACATGGCGTGCGCGCCAACACCGTGGTGCCGGGGCTGATCGACACGCCGCGCATCGCCACCACGGTGGCGAAGATGTTCTCCGGCACCAGCCTGGACGAGGCGCGGCGTGCGCGCGCCGCGCAAGTGCCGATGTGCCGCATGGGCAGCGCATGGGACGTGGCCCACGCCTGCGCCTTCCTCGCCTCCGATGCGGCGGCCTATGTCACCGGCACGGAGCTCGTGGTGGATGGCGGCATCACCGGGAAATTCGTGTGACACGCAATCCGTCGTCGCCCCACGTGCAGTAGTTGCTTAAAAAAAGATGGCCGGCTAATCATTACTCGCGCAACGCCATTGCGCGAGGGACAAAAGAGCCACTCAGTCTTGCCGATGTCTTCCTCCCGAAGCCGACGCTCGATCGGTTGCCACGACAAGCGAAGATCAGGCATCCGTGCAGGCGGTGGCCGTGTTCAAGCTCCATCAGGAGCGCGCAGGGCATGGCGCGCCATCCGGCCTGACCGGCGCCTGACCTGCGCCTGAAGGGGGCCGGCCGGCCAAGGACCAGTAAAATGGCCGGCCAGGGTGGGTTTTCAAAGGCGGCAGGTGGCACAACGACAACAGGGTTTTCTTCTGACTCGGCACTGGCGGGATACGGCCGCCGGGACGGAAGTCGAGTTCTGGCTGGCGACCGACAGCGGCCCCCGGCATATCCGCCTGGCGCATCAGCCCTCAGTGGCATTTATCCCGGCGGAGCAGCGCGAGACCGCCGAGGCGGTCTTGCGCGGTGAGCGCAATGTGGCGTTGCGTGAACTCCCGCTCGCGGATTTTCATCGCCGCCCGGTGCTGGGTCTGTACTGCCAGCACTACCGTCAGCTCATCAAGCTGGAAAAGCTGCTGAAGGAAGCCGGCGTCAGCGTCTACGAGGCCGACATCCGCCCCCCGGAGCGCTACCTGATGGAGCGCTTCATCACCGCGCCCGTCTGGTTTGCCGGCGAGGCCAACGCGGCCCACGGCGGGGGCACCCTGCTCAACAGCCAGATGAAGCCGGGGCCAGCTTATCGGCCAACGCTGAAGCTGGTGTCGCTGGACATCGAGACCACCGCCCACGGCGACCTGTACTCGATCGCGCTGGAAGGCTGCGGCCAGCGCCAGGTGTATATGCTCGGCCCGCCCAACGGCGACGACAGCGCGCTCGATTTTGACCTGGAGTACTGCGCCAGCCACCCGCTGATGCTGCAAAAGCTGAACCAATGGCTAGCCCAGCATGATCCCGATGCCATCATCGGCTGGAACGTGGTGCAGTTCGACCTGCGCGTGCTGCAAAAGCATGCGGATCGCTATCAGGTCCCGCTGCTGTTTGGCCGGGCAGGCAATGTGCTGGAGTGGCGCGAGCACGGCTTCAAGGAGAACCATTTCTTTGCCTGCGCCGCCGGCCGCCTGATCATCGATGGTATCGAAGCGCTGCGCTCCGCCACCTGGAACTTCCCATCCTTCAGCCTGGAGAACGTGGCGCAGACGCTGCTAGGCGAGGGCAAGTCCATCGACAACCCGTATCAGCGCATGGCGGAGATCGACCGCCGCTTTGCCCAGGACAAGCCCGCGCTGGCTCGATACAACCTCAAGGACTGCGAGCTGGTGACCCGGATCTTTGCCAAGACCGAGTTGCTGACCTTCTTGCTGGAACGTGCCGCCGTCACCGGCTTGCCCGCGGACCGCAGCGGCGGCAGCGTGGCGGCCTTCACGCACCTGTACATGCCGCTGATGCATCGCCAGGGCTATGTCGCCCCGAACCTGGGCGAGGTGCCGGAGGGTGCCAGCCCCGGCGGCTTTGTCATGGATTCGCAGCCCGGGCTGTACGATTCGGTGCTGGTGCTGGACTACAAGAGCCTGTACCCGTCCATCATCCGCACCTTCCTGATCGATCCACTCGGGCTGGTGGAAGGGCTGCAGGATCCGTCCGACGAAAGCTCGGTGCCCGGATTTCGCGGCGCGCGCTTCTCGCGCACCCGGCATTGCCTGCCAGCCATCGTCAAGCAGATCTGGCAAGGCCGGGAAGCGGCCAAGCGCGAAGGCAACAAGCCCTTGTCGCAAGCGCTGAAGATCATCATGAATGCGTTTTACGGGGTGCTAGGGTCCAGCGTCTGCCGCTTTTTCGACCCACGCCTGGCGTCGTCGATCACCATGCGCGGCCACGAGATCATGCACCGCACGCGCGAGCTGATCGAGGCGCAGGGCTACCAGGTGATCTATGGCGATACCGATTCGACCTTCGTCTGGCTGATGCAGCCGCATGCCGAGGAAGGCGCCGACAGGATTGGCCGCATGCTTGTCCAGCAAGTGAACCAGTGGTGGCAGCAGCATCTGCAACAACAGTACGGCCTGGAGAGTGCGCTGGAGCTGCAGTACGAGACCCACTACCGCCGCTTCCTGATGCCCACCGTGCGCGGCGCCGAGCAGGGCAGCAAGAAGCGGTACGCGGGGCTGGTCGCCAAGGCGGACGGCAGCGAGGAGGTGGTCTACAAGGGGCTGGAAACGGTACGCACGGACTGGACGCCGCTAGCCCAGCAGTTCCAGCAAGCGCTCTATCAGCGCGTGTTCAAGAAGCAACCGTACCGGGAATACGTGCGGGACTATGTCCGCCGCACCATGAGCGGCGAGTTCGACGCGCAACTGGTCTACCGCAAGCGCTTGCGCCGCACGCTCGAAGACTATCAGCGCAACGTGCCGCCGCATGTGCGCGCGGCACGCATCGCGGACGAGTTCAACCGCAAGGAAGGCCGTCCGCTGCAATACCAGAACGGCGGCTGGATCAGCTATGTGATGACGGTGGCCGGCCCCGAGCCGCTGGAAACCCGGCGCTCGCCCATCGACTACGACCACTATCTCACGCGCCAGCTGCAGCCGGTGGCCGACGCCATCCTGCCCTTCCTGGGCGATGCGTTCGAGACGCTGGTGACGGGGCAGAAGGCGTTGTTTTGACGGGGGGGCCGGGCGTCGGGGTTGCGCAGCCCGGCAGTGTCGTCGCCAAGCCCTGGGTGCCAGCGCTTTCACCTTCGCCGGCGTATTGGCAAGGTGCCGCTATTTCTTGGATTCGTATGCCATCCGCACCGCCAGACCTGTCAGAACGCTTCCCATCAGCCAGCGCTGCACCGATAGCCACTGCGGGCGTCCCGACAGGAAGGTGGATATCGATCCCGCCGTCACGATGATCAGTGCATTCACAGCGAGGCTGATCGAAATCTGAACGCTGCCGAGCGCCAGCGACTGGGTAAGAATACTGCCATGTCCTTCCGCAATAAATTGGGGAAGCAGAGACAGATACATGACGGCGATTTTTGGATTCACCAGGTTAGTGATAAACCCCATGCCAAAGAGCTTTCCTGGGGTATCGATCGGCAGGTCGCGCACCGCAAACGCGGACCGTCCGCCCGGTTTGACCGCTTGCCAGGCAAGATACAGAAGGTACAAAGCGCCGCCGATGCGAAGCGTGTCGTATGCGTAAGGTACCGCAAATACGAAAGCCGTAATTCCGAATGCCGCACAGAGCATGTAGAACACAAAGCCCAGCGCAACGCCGCCCAATGAAATGAGGCCCGCGCGTCTACCTTGGCAAATTGAGCGGGAAATCAGATAAATCATGTTCGGCCCCGGCGTTAGAACCATTCCTAACGCCACAAGAGCGAACATGAGCAACTGTGCAAAATCAGGCATAACCCATCTCCAAGGATAGTAGGTAATGCCCAGGCGCGCGGCGGCCAGCAACCTCATGCTCCCCGATAGTGGCCTATCTGTATGCGCCAGTCACATGAGTGCAGAAAGCATAGCACAGGAGAAAATACGCTAGAGGCTGTTTCAAAATGAAGCGAAGCGGTTCTGGCTAAGCGCGTTCCAGGCGGCAAGTGAGTCCATGTAGTCTCGCCAGTGAACAATGCGCCGAGCGGCGACACTGACGATCGAGCAGAACCGGTTGTCGTAGCGGACGCCCGTCGACACGATCGTTCCATGCACCTCGTACTCGATGACGATGACATGACCATCCGCGGCCAGGCGCCTGATCAGGTGGTCTGCTGCATGGACGACGATGTGCTTGCCGTAGCCGTGGAAACGCTCCATCAGGTCACCTTGCCCTCGATGATTCTCGGCCAGCCCGGAAAATCGTAGAGGACTTCGTAGACTATGTCGTCGGCGGCGCAATCGAAGAAAGGTTCGCCGTCGACGAGATCCCCCATGGCAGTTCGCACCAGGTCGAAACAGGGCTTGACCGGCATGAAGGCCGAATACGCCGAGATACTCATTTCTGTTCTCCTTGCCTCAGTTCAGTCCGGTCGTGTGGGCATCCGGGAACCAGTCATGGATCGGGAAGAGCCGTCCGCCGCCGTGCCGGCCTACGACGGCTCACCGGCCGATCCAGCCCTTCGATACAGCGCAGCCGGTGTCGCGCAAGGGTCGCGCCCGGTCGGGCTGCCGTAGCCGTACAGGGCTTTAGCTTCGATCCATTGATCTAGGTCATGGCAATCTCTGGATGGAGGAATACTGTACTAGGCAAGGCTCTTCGATTCGATATGGTGTCGAAGGCGATGTGAGCATAACCCGTTTCCATGGAGCGCGCCGTGACCACCCCACTTGCGCTATGGCACGAAGATCATATTCATTTCGCTCGACTGCTGGACATTTTGGAAGAGCAGGTAATTCTCTTCGGTCGGGGAGAGCGGCCAAATTACAATTTGATGAGCATCATCATCTATTACATGCGAAGTTTCGGCGATCGCGTTCACCATCCCCGTGAGGATGTTGCATACGCACGGCTCATTGAGCGGGATCCCGGCATGCAGATCGTGATTAGTCGGATCCAGCAGGAACATCGTGTGATTGCCATGGTGGGCGAAACGCTATCGGACCGCCTCAATGAGGCTGAAGGAGATCTGATCAGTTCGCGCACGGCTCTGGAGGCCGCCGGAGCGATGTACCTTGTGTACTATCGAAATCATCTTTCGACAGAGGAGCAACGCGTCATGCCGCGCGCGGCTCAGCTACTAACGCGCGAGGATTGGGCAGCCGTTGACGCTGCCGTTCCGGCGAGCGACGATCCGCTCTTCGGGGAAAACGTCCAAGAGCGTTTCGCGATGCTACGCAAGCAAATCGAAAGTGAGTTGAGCGTGTCCGGCCAGGGCTAGTTTCGGCATCTCCCCACCGACCAGATCCATTGCCAGCCTGGCGCAGCGGAACACGTCAGCGCTCCGCTCGGCTGCCGGCCCCATTTCCTGCATTGGTGGTTGTCCGTACAGGCCGATGAACCGCCGTCGGCCGACGGCTCGTCCCGGCCCATTGCGAAGGGTCGCCCTGTGCGACGCGTGTCTCCATGGCGGTTTGATAGAAGGACCTTCCGTCGGGCAAGCCTGGGATGCGCACCCGGCCAGGCGCGCGCCGCAGACAGTACAAGTGGATCGGCCAAGGCCGCGCAACGACGCCAGGATCTTTTTGAAATGGCCGCTCAGGCTCGGAGGTGCTGTGGTTGTGCGCTCGCTGTTGAACCCGGTGCCGCGGCATCAGCACTGGGCCAAAAAAAGTGCCACCGAGGTGGCACAAAGAGCATGAGAGAGGCGGGATGCTCGCGGGCGCATCTGCAGGACTGCCCGCACTGCCATGCAAGCATGACCTTGTTACATACCAGCGGACTTTCCTTAGAACTTGTGGCGAATACCTACGGCGACGCCGAGCATGTTGCTTTGGCCGCTGGCAAGCGTGTAGCTATTGCCAAGGGAGAGGCTGTTGGCGTAGCCGATCATCGCGGAATCCAGTCCCAGGCCCGCGTTCTTTGCGTACGCCGTGGTCAGGTAGACATCAGTTCGCTTGGAGAGCGTGTAGTCGGCGATGAACGCAACTTGCCACGGGTTCGGGGTTGACGTGCTGGCGAAGAAGCGCTTGACGTGGTCGTAGTCGTATTCGAGCGTCAGGCCAAGCGCCGGCGTCACCTGGTAGTTGGCGCCGATCCAGTAGAAGTCGTCGCGCTCGATCAGGCTGCCATTCTGGTCCTTGTTCTGACCCCAGCGGTAGCCGCCCATGATCTTTGCCGGGCCGAACGCATAGCTTCCTGCGATGGTAGCCTTCTTGAAGCTGCCACTGCCTAGGGCAGCAGCGGTCAAGGGGTTGGAAATGGTCGGGTTGAACTGGTCGTAAGCAACCGCCACGCCGACAGGGCCGGCAATATAGGACAGCGCCGCGCCATAAGCGGTGTCGCGGCGGAACTGGCCCGGCACTTCGCCATTGCCACCGAGGAGCGGGCCGTTGGCCACCGTCGTCGGCAACGCCAGGCCGGTACCGAAGGACCAGTGCGCCAGTGCGGACACCGGACCGAACTGGCCGGAGTACTTGATGGTGTTGTCCTCGCGGAAGTTGGCGCCGGTCAGCATCACGATCGGTTCATATTGTGTGGCAAAGGATGCCGGCACGAAGTTCGCAAGGCCTTCGAATATCGACGTGTACTGACGGCCGAAAGTCACCTGGCCAAACCGCGTACTCTGCACGCCTACGTATGCCTGGCGACCGAACAGGCGACTGCTTTGCTGCGACGTGCCGGTATCCAGGTTGAAGCCGCTTTCCAGAACGAAAACGGATTTCATGCCATTGCCGAGATCCTCGGTACCGCGCAAGCCCCAACGCGAACCGGACAGGCCGCCGGAGTCCATGCGGTAGACGCTGTTGGACGGGCCCGCATTGAACTTGTTGGCTGCGCTGGGAACGGTGCCGACATGATTAGCGAACTCTACGTTCATATCCGCCACGCCATACAGCGTCACGCCGCTTTGCGCATGTGCGCTGCCGGCGCAGATCGCGCCCACAGCGATGAGTGCAAGATTCAGCTTGCTCAGATTGCCAGATAACTTCACTATCTTTTCTCCTCTTGTCTATTTTTACGTCTGTGGCAGACGCCGTCATCATGCAAAGAATCGGGCACTGCGCACCCCCCAATGGCAGGGGGGCGGGATACTCCGGATAGCGCGAGATTTTCGGTACATGGCGGGAAGTGGACGCCGCGGATTCAGTTGCAGGCCAGGGCCTGTCGACGGGCGAGAAATGAAAGCCGGAGGTGACGGGCAAGCTGGCCTGTGTAAGGCGCAAGAACCGCGCGGCAATGCGCGGCGTTTTGGTAACGCAGGGTAGGCGCTGTCGGAGAAACGCCACCGGAGCGCTGTTGTCCAAACCGGGTCGTATAGCGAGGCAGAGCAGGCCGCCAAAAGACGACAGCCCAAGCTTGAGAAACACGAAGAAGACTTCGAGCCAGCCGTCAGTCGATTCGGCCGTTCGGTTTGAAGCTGGGGGTTTTTTTTCTGGTTTTACAGCTGCCAGGGTTGGGGGGGAGCACCGGCAGATGCGCTACCCCGCGGAATATCGCGGGGGCATCCGGAGTTATCGCACCGGGAGGCCGTCGCCTTTGTGAGAAGGCCGTCCACATGAACGCGCTGCTGGCCGAGGGCGAGGTGGCTTTGGGGGAGGTCTTCGGGATGGAAGACACTTGCAGCGAGTTCAGCCAGACGTCGCGGTGTTTCCTGCCGTGACCCGTGGGGCGTTGGACGCTTAAGCCGTCCGCTCTTCGCCCTGGCCAATCAGTTCGGCCATTTCCGAAAGCTCCTGAATGAGCGGCTCCGCGCGGGACCATTCGCCATAGCCTGCGGCGGGGTTGAGGTGGCCCACGTTGCCGAGGTCAACCAGGCGGCTGCCCCAGGCGCTGGCCAGTGCGGCGACTTCCTCGAAGCGGGCAAGCGGATCGTTGCGGCTGGCCGCAACGATGCTTGGGAAGCGCAAGGCTGCGCGCGGTGCGGGTGTCCAACCGTTCAGGCGCAGCGTATCTTCGTCCGGATAGCCCGCAGGCAACGGATGATCGAAATCGGGCGGTGCGGCCAGCAGCGCGCCATGCACGGCGCGCGCGCATCGGCGCGCCCGGTGCACCGTCGTCAAGACGCCGGCGCTGTGGGCCACCAGCAAGGCGGGCTCACGCAGGCTCGCCAGCGTGCGTTCCAGCGCAGCCACCTGCACGGCACAGTCAAGCCTGTCGTGTTCCAGCGGGGGTACGACGCTGACCTGGCGCCCGTGCGCGCGCAACTTGTCGGCCAGCAAGGTTTGCCAATGATCCGCGACATGGTCGCGCAGGCCGGGGACAATGACGATCGGGGGTAATTCAGTGCGTTGCATCTGCTTGTCTACTCAGTGGGTGAAAGAAGCGTCAGGCGAGGGTGCGCTCCGTCTCATTGCGCGCCTCGGCAAGCCGCAGGTCGCGCAGGTAGCGCGGCTTGGCGATGAGGAATACGACTGCTGCGCCCAGGGAGATCAGTGGCACCATCTGCAGGGCCCCCAGCAAACCGATCCTGTCGGCCAGCAGGCCTGTCAGGTAAGGCGCCGGCGCCGCGCCAAGGATGTTGTTGGCCAGGGTCAGCATCGCCAGTGCGGTGGCATGGGTCGAGGGACGGGAGAGGCCGACCACCATGGCACCGGCGGGACCCCAGGTACCCATTGCCAGCAGCATGCCCAAGCCGATCAGCAGCAACTGCGCGGTACCCGGCGGCAGCCGGAAGCCCGCCAGCAGTAGCGCGCACGACACGAGACAGAAGAGGATCGCAAGTGTCAGCTGGCGGGCCGGCGCGTTGCGGCTTGCCCGGTCCGTCAGCATGCCGCACAAGGTCATGCCGATGCCGCTGACGATCAGCAGCGCCGCGGCAAGCAGTGCCGCCTTGTCGGACGGCATGTCGTAGTACCGGTTCAGGTAGCTCGGCATCCAGGCCATGATCGCATAGGCGATGAACAACTGCAGGCCGCTGCCAACATAGGCGCAGACCAGGGACGGTGCCCAGAAGAGCCCGCCCAGCAGCGCCGGCAGGGGGGGGCGGACACGGCCTGGCACCGCTTGGCCGCGGGTGGCCGGTGACCCGGCGGCGTGCCGCGCCAGCCTGGCTTCGGTAACGGCCACGCAGTAGATCAGCACCACGATCAGGCCGAATACCGCCATGGCCATGAAAGCCGCGCGCCAGCCAAAGCGGGCCGCCACGACACCGCCCAGCCCCATGCCCAGCACGGCGCCGAACATGCCGCCTGATGTGAAGGCGCCGGTCAGGGTGGCACGCATGGAGGGCGGGAAGATGCTCAGGATCACGGCCAGCCCGACGCTGCCATAGGCGGCCTCGCCAATGCCGACGAAGAAGCGCGCCGCAAGCATATGCCCGTAGCTGGCGGACAGCGCGCATGCCAGTGTGCCGCAGCTCCAGAGCAGCGCCATCACGGCCAGGCTCCTGACGCGGCCCCAACGATCGGCCATCAGCGAGAACGGGACAGTGAACAGCCCGACCATCAGCGCGACGATGCCGCTGAGCGAGCCGAGCTTGGCGTCAGACAGGCTCCATTCAAGCCGCAGGTGGGGAAAGACGGCGTTCAGCACCTGCCGCGACATATAGTCGGAAAGCAGGAGCGCAAAAATGAGGGCGAATACCAGCCACGCGTAGGCATGCGAGCGTGCCGGCTTGGCGGTGAGAGCCGTGTCCGCGCGAGCGGCCCCGGAGAGGTACTGTCCCATGAAGGTCTCCTGCGGTCTGGTGCCGCTGCTGCGCCGCGAATTCGGCGCGGATTGTGCGTGCCGGGGCAAGCGGATGGGCGTTGCCGTCTGTCTGCTTGCCCGGGTTGCCGTCAAGCTGCGCGCAAGGGCAGGTTTACCTGGCGCGGCTTGCGGTTGGGCGCCATGCCATGCATTGCCAGGGTTTCGTCGGCATCCTTGCACTGCACGCCGATCTTGTAGATCTTGCGCGCTTCCTTGCCGCTGGCCACTTCACGGCCGAGCTCGCGGGCGACGCGCACGCACTGCTCGATCTGCTGCACCGAGCTCATGCGGTTGCCGTGCTGGTCGATGATGGTGTCCTCGATGCCGCAGCGGGGATGCAGGCCCATCGCCATGGCCATCATGTTGAACGGCAGGACGTTCTTCAACAACGATTCGGCGGTCAGCGTGCAGCCATCCGGCGCGCGATGGATGAAGTTGACGAAGTTGAACGGATTCGGGCCATCGAAGCCGCCGCCAATGCCGATCCAGGTCAGGTTCAGCGGTCCCGTGTACACGCCCTTGCGCACCAGGCGCTCGAGCGTTTCCAGCGCATGCATGCCGGTGAGCTGGAAGTGCGGCTGGATGCCGGACGCTTGCAGGCGCCTCAGGTGCTCCTCGACCCAGGCGGGGCCGGCGGGCACGGTCATTTCGCTGTAGGCGGCCTGGAACGCCGGGTTGGCCAGCGAGGTGCCCTCCAGGTACTCTGGATAGAGCAACTCCATGATGTTCATCTGCGTTGTATTGATGGCTACCGTCACCTGATCCGGCTTGGGGTCCAGGTCGGCCAGCATGTGGCGGGTATCGTCCGAGAGCCACTTGGCGGCCTGACCGTCGTCTTCCGGCGCAAACGAGATCGAGCCGCCCACCTGGATGATCATGTCCGGCACCGCGGCGCGCACGCCGGCGATCAGCTCGTTGAACTTGGACAGGCGCTTGGAGCCCTTGCCATCGAGTTCGCGCACGTGCAGGTGCAGCACCGTGGCCCCGGCGTTGTAGCAGTCAACGGCCTTTTGCACCTGTTGTTCCATCGTCACCGGAATGTCCTCGGGGAAATCCGCCGGCATCCACTCGGGGCCATAAGGCGCCACGGTGATGACCACTTTGTCCTGGTTTTCGGGATGCAGGGAATCGTCGAGAAATTGCATTTGTTACTCCTTGTCGGATTGGGGTGGGTTCAACTGCGCTAAGGCAGCTGAACGCCTAAAACGTGGTGTCGCCAATAATTCCGGCGCGCTCCATCTTGCGATGGCAGGGCGGGTAATCCATGACGGCGTAGTGTTGGGTCGAGCGGTTGTCCCAGATCGCCACGCTATCGGGCTGCCAGCGCCAGCGCACCTGGTACTCGGGAATGCTGGCCTGGCTGATCAGGTAGCTGAGCAGCAGGCCGGCGCCCGGATTGGCGTCCTGGCCGAAGCGAACACGCTGCGGCGTGTGGAAGTTGGTGAAGTGCGTGGTGAAGGCATTCACGAACAGCACCTTCTCGCCGGTCTCCGGGTGGGTGCGTACGACTGGATGCTCGGCGTCCGGGAACTGGGCCTTCAGCGCGAGACGCTTGTCGATCGGCATGGCGGCGCCGAAGCTGGCTTCGATGCTGTGACGCGCACGCAGCCCGGCGATCTGGCTCTTGATGTGGTCCGGCAGGTTCTCATAGGCCAGGACCATGTTGGCCCACATGGTGTCGCCGCCGACGGGCGGACATTCCACGCAGCGCAGGACGCAGCCGAAGGGCGGGGCTACGCGCCAGGTGGCATCGGCGTGCCAGGCGTTCTCGTAGCGGTCGTTCGGCTGTTCCGGATTCTTGTAGATCCGCACCAGGCCAGGGTGGTCGGGGTCGCTGCCGGCTACCGGATGATCTTCGAGTTCGCCAAACAGGCGGGCAAAGGCCACGTGTTCGGCGCGCGTGATGTCCTGGCCGCGCAGGAACAGCACGCGATGCTTGAGCAGCGCGGCGCGGATTTCCGCAAACAGGCCGGCATCGTGAATGGCGTCCGCCAGTTTTACGCCAACCAGTTCGGCGCCGATGGCACAGGTAAGTTGTTCGACACGCATGCTGCCCTCCTAGACCGTGAAGACCGAGGAACCGGTGGTTTTGCGCGACTCCAGGTCCCGATGGGCTTGTGCCGCGTCCTGCAGAGCGTAGCGCTGGTTGATCTCGATCCGGATGCGGCCGGCCGCGACATGGGCGAACAGCTCGTCCGCCAGTTCCTTCTTTTCGGCGGGATCAGCGATGTAGTCGGCCAGGGCCGGGCGGGTCAGGTAGAGCGACCCCTTCATTGCCAGCAATTGCGGGTTGAACGGCGGGATCGGGCCCGAGGCGGTGCCCACGCAGACCATCAGGCCGCGGCGCTTGAGCGAATCCAGCGAAGCCTCGAAGGTGTCCTTGCCAACGCTGTCGAACACCACGTTGACGCCGGCCCCGTCGGTCAGTTCGCGCACGCGCTTGGCCACATCCTCACGGCTGTAGTCGATGATGTGGTCACAGCCGTGGGCGCGGGCGACTGCCGCCTTGGCCTCGCTCGACACCGTGCCGATCACGGTGAGGCCGAGCAGCTTCGCCCATTGCGAGACGATCAGGCCGACCCCGCCGGCGGCGGCGTGCAGCAAGATGGTGTCGTTGGGCTTGAACGCGTAGATGCGGCGCATCAGGTAGGCAGAAGTCAGGCCACGCATGGTCATGGCGGCAGCTGTCTCGCAGGCGATACCGGCGGGCAGCTTGATCAGCGCCGCGGCCGGGATCAGGCGTGCGGTGCTGTACGCGCCGAGCGTGTTCAGAAAGCCCGTATAGGTGACGCGATCGCCAACCGCGACCTGGCTGACGCCGGCCCCGACAGCCTCGACGACGCCGGCGGCTTCAACGCCCATGCCGGCCGGCAGAGGCATCGGGTACAGGCCCGAGCGGAAGTAAGTGTCCGCAAAATTCAGGCCGACGGCCTCATGGCGCAAGCGTGCCTGCCCAGGAGCCGGATCGCCTACCGCGACCTCTTCCCATTGCAAGACTTCCGGGCCACCGGTTTCATGGATTCGAATGGCGTGTGGCAAGTTGACTCCTGGTTATATTCAGTATGTGGTTGATTCAGTTTGGCGGTGATCCGCCGGCTTGCGTTCAGGCACCCTGCGGTGCGCCAGGGGCAAGCCCGGCCAGTCGCTGCGCAAAGGCGGCATCGGGGGACGTCCCGGCGTGATGACCGAAGCTCTGGGTCAGTGCGACATGCAGCGCATCCCAATCGGCCTGAGTGAGGTAGTGGCGCGCCGCCGGCAATATCACGCCTTCTTCGCGGCCCTGGTACTCCCATGCCAGGTGGGCATACAGTTCGACCACCTGGGCCAGTGCCGTAAGCGCGCACGCGCTGGCGGCAGCTTGCCCCACCTGCACGGCAAGGTCTTCGAGCAGGTTCTCCTGGCGCAAATGCTGGCGGGACAGCTCGTCCAGTTCCGCGCGCAATGCCTCGCTGCGCTGGCTCAGGCGGCGAAACAACGTGGCCTCCTTGCGCCGCTGCAGGGGATGAAGCGTTTGGCGCACATAGTCGATGGCCGCGAGCATGGGAGCCGCGACAATCGGCGCGCCCCCCGCCTGCGTCGTTTCGACGAGGTGCAGCCAGGCATGCAGCAATGTGGCCAGGCGGCTGTATGCGTTGTGCAGCAAAGCGATCGCCGCAATCGGCGCGGGTGCGCAAGCAGCCCCGATCGACAGCACCGGCATGCGGGCATGCATCAGTATGTCCTTGGCAGGTGACGCTGGCCCGGCGAGATCCCCCGCGCCGTGGGCGAGGACAATCGCATCGCAACCGGCCTGGTCCGCCGCGGCCAGCAAGGCCCGCGCCGGATGTTCTGCAATCAGACTGGCGAACGTGCTCGCTACCCCCTGTGCACGTGCCGCCGCATCTGCCCGGACCAGCGCCTCGCGGGCCTGCGACTGCCCGCGCGTGCCGTTGTCCTGCGCATGCCGGAAACTGATGCGTGCTCCGTGGCTGCGGGCCAGCGCGATCGCTTGCAGCGCTGCCTTGGCGTCATGGTCGCGAGGGTCGACAGGGACGAACAGATGGCGGAGCATGGTTTGGGGCCGGTTCGGGTTAGTTCGGGTTAGGACGACGTCGCCGGCCGGTGTAGCGATTGGGTCGTCGGTGACAGGCATTGCGTCCCTTGCTTGATCGTCCTGATGTGGATTGAATGGTAGAAGCGCTCTGGTTGGAGGCGCCCCCCAGCAGCGGGGGGGATTGGGCACAGGGATATCCCTGAGTGCGGCCAGAAACGCACCTGGCATGGCTATAATCCGCGGCATTTGCCGTGCGCGTCGGTTGACCAGCCGGATACGCTCAACCCTCTTGATCGGCATCGCCTGCCGGGATTCCTTGATGACAAATCCCTACAGTGGCACTGGCATCACAGCATCGGAACTGCTCCTCAAGACCAGTCCGCCCCGTGCGCCGCGCCACTTGCTGGCGCGCTCGCGCCTGCGCTCGGATAGCGAGCGGTTTCGTGACCGGCCCGTAACGATCGTGCAAGCGCCTGCCGGCTTCGGCAAGACATCGCTGCTGATCCAGTGGCACCGCGAATACATCATGCGCGGAAGCGCCGTTGCCTGGGTGTCGCTGGATGAGAGCAACGATCCCCCCCGGTTGCTGATGAGCCTGACGAGCGCGATTCGCTCCGGCTGCGGGCGCGCTGCGTTCGGCGCACGGCTGCTGGCAGGAGGAAGGGTGACCGACGCGCCGCTGGAGGGCTTCACGGCATGGCTGGCCGAGGTTGCCCACCTTGCACTGGATGTCGTGCTCATCCTGGATGAGGCCGAGCGGCTGCCGGACGGTAGCCGCGATGCGCTGATCTACCTGCTTAACAATTTGCCATCCAACCTGCGCATCGTGGTGGCGGCCCGTGACGGGTTCGACACGGTGGTTGAGCGGCTGGGACCGTATGGCCAGTGCGTGAAGGTTGATACCGCTTTGCTGCGTTTCCGCTTGGACGAGACGATCACGCTGATCGGCGCGCACTTTGAGGCCAGCGTGGAGGCCGACGCCTGCGCCAGGCTGCACGACGTGACCGAGGGTTGGCCGCTTGGCTTGCAACTTGCGCTGGCGGCAGCCACCCATGCCCCCGATCCCGTTGCCGCCATTGATGCCTTCGCCAGCAGTACCGCAGGCATGCGAGAACACTTCGTTACCGCGCTGCTCGCCCGGCTCTCCGATGCGGATGCTGGATTCCTGACGCGCATCTCGATCGTGGAGTTGCTGCATGCGGATCTTTGCCACGCCATGACGGGGCTGCCGGATGCGCAGGAACGATTGCAGCGTCTGATGCGTGACACGCCGCTGTTCGTCGTCTCGGACCAGCATGGCGAGTGGTTCCGCCTGCATGCGATGGCACGTGATGCGCTGCGCGCCCGGCTGGCGGACCTTACGGCACAGGAACTCGCCGGGATGCACGATCGCGCGATGCACTGGCTTGCCGATCACGGCATGACCGAGGCTGCCGCGCGCCACGCGCTCGCCAGCGGCCAGCGCGAGACTGCCTACAACCTGGCGCAGCGCTGCCTGTATGAAGCCGCCACGCGCGGCCAGTTGCCCGCCGTGCTCGAATGGCTCGAATGGCTGCCCGAGTCCGAGCTCGACCGGCATCCACGCCTGCGCCTGGCCGCGGCATGGGCGCTGGCGCTGAGCGAGCGCCACCAGCAGGCCGAGGTGCAAGTGCGGAAAATCCTGCACCATGCGACGCCGGACGATGCCATGCGCTACGAGATCGACCTGATCCTGAGCGCCGCGGCCTACTACGCGGACGAGCCGGACCGCATTGCGGCGTTCTTCGATCGCTGGGGGGAGGCACCGCCCGTCAACGATGCATGGCTGCGGCAGGCGCACGCCAACCGCCTGGCCGTGCGTGCGCTGATGGCGGGGGAGTATGCCAAGGCGCGGCGTTACGAACAGAACGCACCGCGCGGCGACGCCAGTCTTGCCTACCGCTACGTGATCCGCTGGCGCGATTACATCATCGGGCTTGGGTACCTGTTCGAGGGACAGGTGTTATTGGCGGAGCGCACGCTGCGCCCGGCGCTGGCACGCGCCGACGAAGAGTTGGGCCGGCGCCACCCGTTTTCCTGCATGATCGCCGGCTTGCTGGCCGCCGCCACTTATGCGCGGGACCAGATAGACGAAGCGGCAGCGCTCCTGGCCAATCGCCTGGATGTCCTGGAGCGTGGCGGCACGCCAGACACGGTGCTGCTCGCTTACCGCACGGCGGCCCGCATCGCTGCCGCCAGGGGCGTTGAGCATCGCGCTCTCGACCTGCTCGAGACCCTGTATGCGGTGGGCATTGCCCGCAACCTGCCCAGGCTGTGCGTGGCCAGCCTGACAGAGCAGTTGCGGCTGCATAGCGGGCGTTTTCGCTCCGAGACGTGCCGGGCCCTGCTGCGGCGCGTCGATGAGATCGTCGCGGACAATGCCGCGCCCGAGTCTGCGATCCAGCGGCGCAACCTGGTCCTGCTCCAGGATCTGGCGCACGCCTACACGTGCATTGCCGAGCAAGACTGGCGCGCGGCGCAGCAGCAACTGATGCGAGCGGAGGCTGGGGCCGAGGCGATGAAGCGCGAGGTCGTGCGCATCGAAATCATGGCGCTGCGGGCGCTGGCCATTGACCGCTGCGGGGAGAAGAGCCTTACCTTGCTGCGTGAAGCCATGAACCTGCTGGAGGCGTACGGGGTGACGCGAGGCGTGCGCGACGTCCATCCTGCGCTGGCAGACTGGGCTCGCAATATCGAGACGGAATCGATCGGTACGCAGCGTCCTGATCCTGCCAGGCCGGCGCGTGCGGCGGTACACCTTGCTGCCGAGGCCGGCGCAGACGGGCCGCGTGCGGCGCCCAGCATGGTGCTGACGCCGAAAGAGCGCAATGTCCTGGAGTTGCTGGCCCGGCATCTTGCCAACAAGGAAATCGCGCTTGCCATGGGCATCGGTCAGGAGACGGTCAAGTGGCACCTGAAGAACCTGTCCGCCAAGCTGGATGCCGGCACCCGCAAGCAGATCGTGCGCCGGGCGCAGTTGCTGGGCTTGTTGCGCGACGCATAGCGGGAGTGCCGGCAGTCCCGGCGGGCGTGGCCGGTAGCGTGACGCCATTCCTCTCGTCCCGGCCCCAGCCCGACCAGGATGCCAGGCACCGAAGTCCGGCGATGTCCGACATCACGCCAGGCGGCTGGCCTCGATGCGCGGGAACACCCGCGCCAGCGTGACGCCGCGCGCGGCCATGAACAGCAGCAGCGCCGCCCATAAGCCATCGTTGCCGAACGGGCCAGCCAGCGCAAGCGCCGCCACCATGAACGCCGCGAACGACAATGCCATCGAGTGCATCAGGTCGCGCGTGCTGGTGGCGCCGATGAACACGCCATCGAGCAGGAAGCCCCACACGGAAACCAGCGGCAGGGCAACCGCCCACGGCAGGTAGCGCACCGCCGCGTCGTGGACCGTGCGCTGGTCGGTCAGGCAGGCGATGATCCATTCTCCGGCGCTGGCATACACCAGGGAGAAGCACAGCGCGCCCACCGCGCCCCAGATCATCGTGACGCGGACCGCGCGGCGGAAGGCGTGCCGGTCCCGGGTGCCGATGGCGGCGCCCACCAGCGCCTCGGCCGCATGCGCGAAGCCATCGAGCGCATACGCCATGAAGGTCTGGAAATTGAGCAGCAGGGCGTTGGCCGCCAGGATCACGTCGCCTTGCCGGGCGCCCGCATGGGCGAACCAGCCGAAGCTGGCCACCAGGCACAGCGTGCGGATGAAGATGTCGCGGTTGAGGGCGACCAGCCGCTTCAGTTCGTGCGCATCGGCGACCACCGCCCAGCGCAGGGGCGCCAGGCCGTGCGGGCGCAGCCGCCAGAGCAGGGCGGCGCCCAGCATGAAGCCGCACGCATCGGCGGTGGCGGTGGCAGCGCCGATCCCCGCGATGCTCCAGTCGAATACATAAACGTAGAGCAGTACCGCGGCAATGTTCACCGCGTTGATGAAGAGTTGGATGAGCAGGCCCAGCCGCACGCGCTGGCAGCCCAGCAGGTAGCCGAGCACCACGTAATTGCACAAGGCAAAAGGCGCCGCCCAGATCCGCGCATGGCTGTAGGCCCGCGCGTGGTGCTGGAGTGTGTCGCTGCCGCCGATCAGGCCCAGCGCGCCGTGGATCAAGGGCATCTGTACGGCCAGCACGCCGAGCCCGATGACGGTGGCCAGCATCAGAGCGCGTGCCAGCGTGGCGCGCAATGCCGCGCCGTCCCGGGCGCCATACGCTTGCGCGACGAGGCCGGTGGTACCCATGCGCAGGAACCCGAAGCCCCAGAACACGAAGCTGAAGAACAGGCCGCCGGCGGCTACGCCGCCCAGGTAGGCCGGGTCCGGCAGGTGGCCGGCAACGGCGGTATCGACCGCACCCAGGATCGGCTGGGTCAGGTTGGCCAGGATGATCGGGCACGCCAGCGCCAGCACGCGGCGGTGCCAGTGCGAAGCGGGCAGGGCCGGCGGTGCGCTGCAAGCGCTGCCGTTGGCGGGTGAAGCGGATGAGAGGGGACTGTCGGCGTCTGGCACGTTGCGCAGCAAGGGCTGGGTGTTTTGGGGTCGACCGACATTATGGTCGATCCGCTGCCTTGCTGCCGCGCGGGTGAACAGGAACGATGCCGCTCACCCGCGCCGTACGTGCCGGGACTCAGGTGTTTACGGTTCTTCCACGGCCGAAGCCTTAGTGCTGGTCGGGTGCGACAATGCCGTAGCGCTCCATTTCGATCCATCCGTTGTCGCTCATGGCCAGCGCAAAGCGCGCGAGGGGGCGGAGTGCCGGCCAAGCCTTGCGGCAGGTAGATCAGCCGTTCCTCTTCGAAAGACCGTAGAACTCGAAATAGACGGCGTAGATCAGCATGACGTAGTTGAGCAGGTCGACCCAGGTGAGCGGATCGCCGCCAAAGCCGGGGATGATCTGCGCTTCATGCAGCACGGTGCCGGCAAACCATCGCGTATAGGCAAAAAAGGAGATCACTCCAAGGCCCCAGCACGATGCCGCGCGTATGGCCCGGTTCGTGCCGGCACCGAACCGTGTCGGCCAGTTGCCGGCAACGTTGGCCCAGAAGATCAGCCAGAAGGCAATGCATACGCCTAGCTGCGCGGGCCAGCTTGGAAGCATCGCGCCGATTTTTTCAACGGCGCCGGGAGGGATGAGGACCCATCTGAGCAACGCCAGATGCACGGCATAGAGCGCAGTGCCCAGCAAGAAGTTGCCGGCCAGCGCGGCGAGCGCCATATGGCTTTTCCGGGCCAGCCTGTTCCACGGCCAGTTGTCGAAGATCAGGAATGTCGTCAGCCACGCTACGATGACGGAATAGAACCAGCCGATCGCCACCGGCAACGGCAGCAGGATCGCATGCGGCGCGGTGGTGGCCGACACGCTGGGATAGATCAGCAGGAAGTATCCCAGGCCCGTGAGGCAACAGCCGGCGGCGATTTGAGCAAGGCCGCTAGCCGCGGGGCGCAGGCCGCTGTCGGACCACGGCCATCCGGCCATGCCTGTTGCCAGTATGCCGAAGCCGTAGAAGCCGATCAGCACGATCAGGCCGGCCGCGCCGTAGCCGGCGCCGTTGATGGCGCTGAATGCCGGATCCAGTGCGCCGTAGCCATGGACCAGTGCGGCGGGCACGGCGAAGGAGAGCGCCAGCGTCACGACCGTGGCGGCGCAGCCGCGCACGGGCTGCTTCAGCGCTGAGAATCCCGCCATGCCGAAGTTGAAGCCGACGAAGACCAGCACCAGGATGCCCCAGAAGAGGTACATGCCAAATGGCTGGGGGGCGTATTTCCAGACGGCCTGGGCGGGGTCGGCGAACAGGCGCCATACGCCAAGGCTGATGCCGTGCACGATCAGGAAGACGGCCACGGAGAATGCCAATGGCCGCAGCGCTAGTCCGGCAGGCGCGAGCGCTGGTGTGTCTTGAGCTTCGATATTGGGGCTGAGGGGTTCCATGACCGGCATGTCCAGTACGATGAAGGCCCGGCACGCGAAGCGCGCGCTGGCCGCTGCGCGACGCTGCATCGCGCGAGGCCCGCATGCCGGTGGGATGGGAGGGTGGCCGCGTTGGTCAACGCGGCGCGTTGGAATGAGCGGCCGTCAAGCCGTCAAGTTGTCCAGCGGTCAGGCCGCCAGGCTGGCAACCGGCTGGACGATGATCTTGACGTTGCCATCCTTGTTGTTGACGAGCTCTTCGAAGCCTTGCGACACAATGTCGGCGAGGGAGATCCGTCCGGTGATGAGCGGCTGCACATCGATGCGGCCATCGGCGATAAAGCGGATCACGTCGGCGAATTCGCCGTTATAGGCGAGCGATCCGATGATTTCCTTCTCCGTCGATACGATCTCGAAGAAATTGAATGCGCTGGGCTCTTCGAAGATGCCCACCATCACGCATTTCCCGGCCTTGCGGATCACGTCGATGGCAAGCTTCGCCGTGGCCTTGTTGCCGATGCACTCGAAGGACACATCCGCGCCATAGCCGCCGGTCAGTGCCTTGACCTGCGCGATCGCGTCGCATTCCTTGGGATCGATGACGACGTTGGCGCCAACCTCCAGCGCCTTCTTCTTGCGCGCCGATGACATTTCGAGCGCGATGATGCGGCCTGCGCCGGCCGCCTTCGCGCACATGATCGTGCACAGGCCGATGGTGCCGGCGCCAACCACCACAACCGTCTGGCCGACGATGTTGCCGGCTTTCTTCACGGCATGAAGCCCTACCGCCAGCGGTTCGATCAGTGCCCCCGCCTCGGTGGGGAAGTTCTCCGGCAGCTTGTAGAGCAGCTCCGCCGGTACGTTGACGTATTCCGCGAATGCGCCGTTGTTCATCAGGCCGGTGAACGCGAGACTCTCGCAGATGTTGTACAGGCCATGGGTGCAGTAATAGCATTTTCCGCAATGCTGGCAGGCATCCGCGGTGACGCGTTCGCCGACCTTGAAACCGGTCACGCCCGCGCCCAGTTCCGCGATCTCGCCACTGAACTCGTGGCCCAAGATGCATTGCCCCTTCAGACCGGTGAGCGGGTGGGGGTGGTCGACCGGGATAAAGACCGGGCCCGCGACATATTCATGCAGGTCCGACCCGCAGATGCCGCACCAATGCACGCGGATCTTCACCCATCCTTCGGCGGGCTTGTCCGGGACGCGTACCTCCTCGACGCGGACATCGTGGCGACCCCGCCATACGGCGGCCTTCATGCTGGACTGATGTACCGAACCTTCGTTGCTCACGGTTGTGTCTCCATCGTAGTTGTGGGGAATCGACGAAGGGCCATGCGGGTGGCGCGGGTCAGCGTGTGGCGTGGCCTTCGTGCAGGAAGGAAATCGCATGATCCATGCCAGAGAGGACAGCAGACGAAGGCGGATGACGAAGGCGCAGCGTGCGCTGCGGCGCAGCGCGGGGAGGGCTCAGGCGCAGGCAGGGTAAAGCGTGGGCAGCGCGGGATTAGTGCTGCGATACAGCATGACGCCGGCGATGGACTGGCAAGCTACGGCGCGGCCCGCGTGAGACGGCCCGGCTCGATCCGGTGAGACACCGTGCCTCAGACCGCCTCGTCCGCCTGAGCGTCTGTCTGAGCGTCTGTCTGAGACAAGGGCGGCGCTCCAGGCAAGGATGCCGAACCCGGGTAGACGATGCCGTATCTGGCCATCTTGCGGTAGATGGTTGCGCGGCTCATGCCCAGTGCCTTGGCGGTTTCCTTGACGCGCCAGTGGTGGCAGGCGAGCATCTGCGCGATGTGCTCTCGTTCGAGAAGCTCGCCGGGGCGCAGGCCGGCACTGTCGAATGCCTGCGCGGTGACTGGCGGGTTCGCGGGCTGCGGCGCTGCTGGCGCGGCATCGGCCGGGCAGCGCAGGTAGTCGGGAAGATCTTCGGCGACAATGACGCCTTGGGCTGCGGCCAGCGCGCATGCGTACCGTAATGCCATGCGCAGTTGCCGTACGTTGCCGGGCCAGCGATAGCGGCGGATGCATGCCATTGCCTCCTCGGACAGCGCGGACCGGGTGCCGTGCGCCTGGGCTTCATCCGCCAGGAAGAAGTCGACGAGCTCGCCGAGGTCAGTGCGATCGCGCAGGGGAGGCAGCCGGAACACGGCGCCAGTCAGGCGATAGTAGAGGTCTTCCCGGAAAGTGCCTTCGGAGACCATGCGCGCAAGGTCCCTGTGGGTGGCGCAGATCAGGTTGATATCGACCCGCACCGATTGCTCGGAGCCCAGCGGCACCAGCTCGTTCTCAGCCAGCACGCGCAGCAGCCTGGTCTGCAGCGGCAAAGCCATGTCGCCGATCTCGTCCAGGAACAAAGTGCCGCCGTGCGCCTGGAGTATCTTTCCCTTGAGACCCTTGCGCTTTGCGCCGGTGAATGCGCCTTCCGCGTAGCCGAACAGCTCGCTTTCGATCAGCGTATCCGGGATGGCCGCACAGTTTACGGCGACAAACGGCTGCGGCGCGCGCAGCGAACCGCGATGCACGGCGAGTGCGAATGCCTCCTTGCCTGTTCCCGTCTCGCCCTGCAGCAGCACGGGAATGCGCCGGTCGATGATCTGGAGCGCGCGGGCGAGATGCGACGAGACCTGTGGGTCGCCGGTGACCAGGCGATCGCTGGCGATGGCACGGGCCGCCGGCTCGGCGTGGCCGGCGGCCGGGTGTCCCGGCGGCAGCGATATCGTGCGCAAGGCCTGGCGCGGCGGGCGAAGTCTCGCGAAAAAGCGGTCCCCGCCACGGGTCAGGCGCAACGGGAACATCTCCAGGCCGCTGTTCAGGTCGATGACCTGTCCGGCATTGAGATCGAACAGATGCTGGACGTTCGACGGAATCGCGGTGTATAGCCTGCTCAGCATGCTTCTCGTCTGCCGGTTCATCGATGCGATGTTTCCGGCATCGTCGAATGCAATCAGCAGTTCGGGGTGCAGGCTCAGGTAGTCCTGGCTGCGGTGCAGGTACAGGGTCCACAAGTGGCCGGTATCGTGGAGCAGGTAGGCGTTCTCGATCATCTCCGCCGCCTGGCACACCCAGGCGTAGATCAGTTCCTGCGAGTCCCGGTTTTCACTGTTTCGCACGGCCGATACGTCCAGCACGCCGGTGAGTTCGCCGGCTGGCGAGATGATGGGCGCGGCGGTACAGGTCAGGCAGGTGAACGCTGCCCTGAAGTGATCCTCGGTGTGGACGGTGATGGGTTCCTTGTCTGCCAGCACGCAGGCCACGCCGCTGGTCCCCTCGGCGTCCTCCGTGAAATAGCGGCCGTGATACAGGCCGTGCTGCCGATATTCCTTGCGCCGGTCTTCCTGCCCACGAAAATCGATCAGGGCGCCATCGGCGTCGGCCACCAGCACGCAATAGCCCGCCTTGCCAACGATGCCGTGCAAGCGCTCCACCACCGGGCTCGAGAAGCGCAGCAGGGCCTCGGCATGATTGCGTCTGTCTTTCAGCTCCGCCGCACTGATGACGCGCGGGCCGGACGTATTTCCCGGATCCAGCTGAAAGGTATTGAGCGAGCGGGTCCAGGAGCGAAACAGGCGAGCCTGCGCTGCCGCTTCATGGAGTGAAGCATTGTCGACCACGGATGAAACGCGTCGTGCGTGTTGCAGCGCATATGATTGCGTCATGCCAGCTTCCTCAACATGCGTCACGCCAATTGCAAGGCGCGTCGGCGTTCGATAGTTCGACACGGCTACGTTGTGTGCCACGATCACGCGGCACCGGTCGGCGTGCGCGTCTTTTTAGCACATCCCGAACCGGCGCTCACATTGCAGTGCAGCACGGGAGCCGCGTCAGACGCGATTCGTGCCTTGCGCAGCGCCGGAAACGAGATCAGCCGGCGGCAGTCGATATAGACCGGGCTGGCCCGGCCGGAACGGCTCGGCCGTGGCTCAGAGGCTCGCGATGGTGTCGTCCAGCACCTGCACGCCGAGCAGGAAATCATTGATGTCCATGGCCTCGTGCGGGTTGTGCGAGCCGTTCTCGTTGCGCACGAAGAGCATGCCGGTGGGGATGCCAGCGTTGGCGAACAGCGAGGCATCGTGCCCGGCGCCGCTTGGCACCTGCTCAACCGGTAGGCCACGTTGCCGGCATGCCTGCGTGAGCAGCGCACAGAGCCTGCCGTCCATGGTGGCCGGGGCCGATTTGATGCGGCGGTCGAACGCGAACCGCACGCCGCGATCGCGCGAGATGGCCTTGCATTCCGTGCGCAGCAGTTGATGGAAGCCTTCCAGCGTTTCCACGCTCTTGCTGCGCGCCTCGAAGCTGAAGCTCACCATGCCGGGGATGCGGGAGATCGAATGCTCCGCCGGGCTGGTGCTGACCACGCCCGTGGTGACGGCCAGGTCGATACCGCGCTCCAGCAGCACGCGCCAGTGCTCGTCCAGCCGCGTGATCAGGTCGGCCACGGCAAACATGGCGTCCTTGCGCAGCCACCGTGGCACCGCGCCGGAGTGCCCGGCCTCGCCGATGCACTGGATCCGGTTGTGCCGCACATTGCCGCGGATGCCGGGCACCACCGCCACCGGCAAGCCGCGCGCGACCATCACCGGGCCTTGCTCGATATGCAGTTCCAGGTAGGCATGGACCTTGGCTTTGTCGAGCAGCGGCGCCTGCGCGCGGATCGCCTCGACATCGGCGCCGGCGGCTGTCATGCAGGCCGCCAGCGACGCGCCGGTATGCCGGTGCGCCAGCGCCAGGTCGTCGGCACCGAGCTTGCCCAGCAGCGCGCCCGAACCCATGTACGCCTTGCCGAACCAGGCACTTTCCTCGCCCCGGAAGCCCACCACCTGCAGCGGCACGCGCGAGTGCCGGCCGGACCGCTTTTGCCGGAGCTGGCATAGCAGGCCAGCGACGATCCCCGCCAGCCCGTCGAAGTTGCCGCCTTGCGGGACGGAGTCCAGGTGGGAGCCAACCCACGTCGCTGGCGCGCCCGTGTCGGCTTGCGGCAGGCGCAGGACGAGATTGGCGGCGCGGTCGGCCTGCGCTTGCAGGCCGTGGCGCAGCGCGAAGTCCCGCAGGTAGCTGGCCGCCGCGGTTTCGCCCGCGCCGTAGCTGTCGCGGGTCACGCCAACACCATCGAACGACAGCTCGCGCATGTCCTTGAAGAGCTGTTCGGCGACCGGCTTGAGTTCCAGAATTTCCATGACACGTTTATTGATCGTTGCAGTGACGCGCCAGCGGCATGCGCCGGCGCGAGCGGTCTTTTGCGCATGGCGCTCAGCCGGATTGCTGCGCGAAGCGCAGCCAGCGGTCGCTCAAGTGCGGGTCGATCCGGACCTGGCCCACCAGGTCGCGCAGCGCCTCGGTGCCGGTTTCCTGGCAATAGTCCTGCAGCCCGTCGATGATCTTTTGCATGACGCCGGGTTGCGGGGCACCGCAGGTAAGCCGAAATGCGTCTCAATTTGTAGACTGTAGAGGGAAAAAAATAACCGGATGGATCTGGCTGCAGGCACTACTCTGCAAATATCCTTTGATCGCTTGCTATTCGGTATCTGTCTTGTTTTTTAGATTACGCGTGGGAAATCGCGTTTGCAAGGGTTTTTTAGAGGCCGATGACATCCTGGAACGGTGGCCCGCATACGCTTCTCGCTAGTTTGCAGTAGCCATGGCAGCACAATCGTCTAATTATTGAGAATGCCGAGGGCATTCATGCCGCGGCCCGGGCATTTGGTAAACTCCGCTCCCATGAAAAAACCAGCAACAGCACGCGGTGACGCCCCGGTAAAGCAGGGCCAGTCCCAAGGTGGAACCACCAAGCCGGAAGGGCAGTGGCACCATGGCGACCTGCGCGCTTCGCTGATTGCGTGGGGCACCCATCTGCTCGATACCGAGGGGATCGCGGGCATGAGCATGCGCACGGCAGCCAAGCTGGCCGGGGTCTCGCCGGGCGCGCCGGCCTATCATTTCAAGGACCGGAACGGGCTGCTGGCCGCCATTGCGGCCCAGGCGTTTCGCGACCTGGTGGCGTATCGCCGCCAGAGCGTCGAGAACATCGACCCTGCCGATGCGCAAGGGCGGCTGCGGGCGATCATGCTCGCCTACGTGGCGTTCGCCCAGGCGCATCCCGCGCGGTTTCACCTGATGTTCGGGCCCGAGATTGCGGACCGGGAGCAGTATCCGGAGCTGGTGGAGGCGGGTGCTGCCTCGTTCCAGGTGCTGCGCAGCGCCATCGGGCCCGTACTGCAGGCGCCAGGCGTCGGCGGGCTCAGCGAGGAGCAACTGGCGTTCTCCGTGTGGGCCGCCACGCACGGCCTGGCCACGCTGACCATCGACCGCCGCCGCCTGCCTGTGGCCTCCACGCACAAGCCCACGGCTGAGCAGATGGCCGATGTTGTCGTGCAGTTCTGCCTGGCGGCGTTGCGGGGATCGGCAACGCCGCGCTAGTTTGATCAGTGGGCCAGTCAATGCGCCGGCATGCATCCGCCTCAGTCGGCGGGACGCCAGTTGCCATGGAAGCCGGCGGGCACGCGATGCGACAGGTGTACCAGCGCCACCGGCCCTGCCGCCAGCGCCTGCGCGTTGAAGATAGCCATATCGCTGCGGTTCTCCGCGGCGCGCCAGATCACGGACAGCAGCCAGCCGTCGCCCTCATCGGCATCCGCATGGCGCGGGACAAACACGGGTTCGCCGCATTTGTCGCCGGCCGGTGGCTGGTACTGCGCGACCTGCCCGGTGGCCAGGTCGATATGCGCCAGGCCGCTGCGCAGGCTGTCGCCCTTGGTGGAGGCGGAAATATCCCCACTGCAGTAGTAGCCGTGCCGGTAGGGCAGCATGGCAAAGCGCTCGTCCAGGCGCGGAAACTCGCCCGGCGTATCGCATAGCGGCTGCTCGCGATACGCGCCGGATTTCCCCGCCAGGTCGAAGGTCCAGCGCACCAGGCTGGCCACGGGTGCGCCGTTGGAGAGCGGGCGTCCGTCCGGGCCGGGGAACAGCGGCGGCACGTCGTACTTCATCATGTCGCAGACGATGCTGCCGTGCGGCGTGTCGAAGGCGTTCATCGGATGGAAGACGTAGCACGGATCGCCGGTGAACCAGCGCACGTCCGCGGCGGTGCCGTCGCGCGGCAGGATGCCGATGTGCGTGCCTTTGTCCGGTTCCCACGCATAGGCCGGCTGGCCGTTGGTGGCGCGCGCCATCGACCCCGTCAGCGGGAAGATGGGAAACAGGATGTGGGTGCGCGTCACCACGAAGTCATGGACCATGCTCGGGAACGGCGCGACGATATGCACGGAGCGCAGCAGCTTGCCCTGGCTGTCTGCCACATGCAGCATCAGGTCCGGCGTGAACGGGCCGCGGGCGCCGTAGCCGAAGAAGACCATTTCACCGTTGACCGGGTCGATCTTGGGGTGCGCGGTCATGGGCCCGGAGAATTTCTCATCGAAGGTCTGATAGCCGCGCGGCGCCAGCGATACCGGGTCCACTTCGAACGGCATATGCGCTTCTTCCAGCGCCAGCAGGCGCCCGCCATGCCAGACCACGTTGGTATTGGCCACGGTGGAGTTCAGCTCAAGCAGCCTGGGGTCCGTCAGGTGCCGGCTTGCCAGCGAGCCTGACAAGCCTTCGCCGTTCTCGTTTTCCATGACCCATTTCGGCGTGCGGATCCAGCGGTTGCGGTAGGACACGCGGCCCTTCTCGAAATGAAACGCGTGCAGCATGCCATCGCCCGAGAACCAATGGTATTTGCCGCGCGGCGCGAACTGCGGATTCGGCCCGTTGCGGTAACAGGTGCCGCGCAGCCCGGCGGGCACCTCGCCCGTGACCGGCAGGTTGGGCGCGTCGCACTCGGCGTGCAGCGGCGCGAAGTAGCCGGACAAATAGGGCTCGTTGGTGGGGAAGGCGATGGCCATGGGTGCTGTCTCCGATCTGTTTTATCCACCTGCTTTTGATGGGTTTGATGCGCTGGGCACCGCTGGATTCAGATGGCGCGCGCCTGGTCCTGCCAGTGCGGCTCGCGCAGCCGGCGCTTGAAGATCTTGCCGGTGTCTTCCCGTGGCAGCGTCGCGTGGATCTCGACGATGCGCGGCACCTTGTAGTTGGCAATGCGCTCGCGCAGGAAGGCTCGCACCTGCGCGCCATCGAGGCTGTGCCCGGGGCTTGGCTGGACCGCGGCGGCCAGGCCTTCGCCGAACTCCGCATCGGGAATGCCGAAGACCGCGCAGTCCGCCACGCCCGGCATGGTCTGCAGCACCGACTCGATCTCCGCCGGATAGATATTCACACCGCCCGAGATGACCATATCGGCCTTGCGGTCGCAGATGTGCAGGAACCCGTCTTCATCCAGGTAGCCCATGTCGCCCAGCGTGATCAGCCCGTCGCGCTCCATGGCCGCGCGGGCTTCGGGCCGGTTGATGTAGGTGAAGTCGGGCAGCGCGCGCTGGCGCACATAAATCAGGCCGATTTCCCGCGCCGGCAACGCGTTGCCGTCCTCGTCCAGGATGCGGATTTCGGCATCGGGAAGCGCGCTGCCTGCCGAGCCCGGATGGCGCAGCCAGTTCGCCGAGTCGGCGAACGTGGTGTAGCCTGCCTCGCTCGATCCGTAGGCCTCGGTGATGATGGGCCCGAACCACGCGATCATGGCCTGCTTGAGGGGAACGGGGCAGGGCGAGCCGGTCGAGGCCACCTGGCGCAGCGCGGACAGATCATGCCCCGTGCGCGCTTCAGGCGGCAAGGCCAGCAGGCGCTGGTACATGGTCGGCACCAGGTAGGCATGCGTGACCTTGTGGCGCGCCAGCAGCGCAAGCGCGCGCTGCGCATCGAAGCGCGGCTCCAGCACCAGCGTGGCGCCCAGGTTGCAGAAGTGCGAGAGATAGGCCATGGCCGCACTGTGGTAGATCGGCGCGCTTAGGTAGGCCGTCACGTCCGCCCCTGTGCCGTAGACGATGTCGGTGACCCGCTGCAGCCGCTGTTCCATGGCGGCGCGCTCTTCGGGCGCGCCGGGAATGCGGCGCACGCCTTTGGGCTTGCCGGTGGTGCCGGAGGTATAGGCGATGGCCCCGTGCGAGGTGCCGGTGCGCGCGGGCATGGCTGGCAGGCCCGCCCCGAAATCCGCCCAGTGATGCGCCTGCGGGCTGGATGGCGGCGCCGCGCCGCGCGAGACCAGGATGACGCCGACGCCCGTGGGGATGCCTTCACGCACCTGGTCGAGCAGGTCCGCATCGACAACCAGCGCGCGGGCGCCGCTGTCGGTCAGGATATGGTTGGCTTCCAGCGCCTTGAAGTGCCAGTTGATCGATGCCAGGTACAGCCCCGCCTGGCGGCAGGCCAGCACAAGCGCTACGTACTCCGGGCTGTTGCGCAGCATGGCGGCGATGGTGTCGCCCTCCTTGCATTGCAGATCGTGCAGGCCAGCGAGAATGCGCTGGATCTCCCCTTTCATCCAGTTGGCCGAGTACGCTCGCCCGTCAAACCATAGTGCCGGAACCATCGTGTCTCCTGTCGTTGGTCGTCTCGCCTGCCAGGCGGCTCGATCGATTTTTCTTTAACTATGCACTGATCAGTTGTGGACTCTAGCAGGCGGATCATGACGTTGCAAGGAGGTTTTACGCGCGTGGAGGGGGGCGGCAGATGGCGGCACGCGGAGGGC
>NZ_JBXASU010000059.1:0-47778 GCF_058809705.1 Cupriavidus sp. MPR-AND1C
CTGAGATAATGTCGGCTCACCGGTCCAATTGCCGATGAGCCATTACCTGCCCTCCACACAAAAGAACTGACAGGCCCCATCGCAATATCTTATTCGATACCGCCATCTCAACTTGACAGGGCCTACACAACGCAATGATGAACACAACTGTCCAGGCCTCGCCGCCTCTGCCGCTCCAGGTCGGTTCGGCCGACGCGATCTACCGCAAGATAAGCTGGCGAATCCTTCCTTTGCTGCTAGTCGCCTATATGGTCGCCTTTCTCGACCGCGTCAACATCGGCTATGCGCAGTTGCAGATGAGAGAGACCCTGCCATGGAGCGACGCGGTCTATGGTCTGGGTGCAGGCATCTTCTTCCTCGGCTACCTGCTGTTCGAGGTGCCAAGCAACCTGCTACTGGAAAAGATCGGCGCGCGTAGGACACTGCTGCGTATCATGCTCTGCTGGGGTATCGCCGCCGCAGCGATGATGTACGTCGACACGCCGCCCCAGTTCTATGCCGCGCGGCTCCTGCTCGGCGTGTTCGAGGCCGGCTTCTTTCCTGGCGTTATCCTGTATCTCACCTACTGGTACCCTTCGGCCCGCCGCGGGCAGGTGATCGCGATCTTCATGACGGCGACGACTATTGTCGGCTGCGTCGCCGGGCCGTTGAGCGGCGCCCTCCTGAAGTATATGAACGGGGTTGGCGGCATGCACGGATGGCAGTGGCTGTTCGTGGTACAGGGCCTGCCCGCTTCGGTACTCGGTGTATTGATCTACCTGCTGCTGCAGGACAACCCGAACGATGCGCACTGGTTGACGCAGTCCGAGAAGAACCTACTCCGCCATCACCTCGAGCACAACGAAAATGGCATCGAGGGTAGGGACGAACCCAGCGTCCTGCACGCCTTGCGTGACCCCAAGATCTACATCTTCGCGCTGGTGTACTTCTTGTCGCTCGGCGCGACCTATGCACTCGCATTCTGGGTTCCGACCTTGATCCAGAGCTGGGGCGTCAAGGACGTCATGCTGATCGGCATCTACGCCGCGATCCCGAATGCGGTCGCCGCAGTCGGCATGGTCCTGGTCGCGCGCAGTTCAGACAAGCAACACGAGCGCCGCTGGCACTTCGCGATCAGCGCAGCCATCGCGGCCATCGGCATGTTTGCCACCACCCTGCTGCAGGGAAACCTGGTGGGGTCGATCATCGCGCTGTCTATCGCATCGATCGGCACCGCCTCCCTGACGCCGCTGTTCTTCACGCTTGTCAGCGAGTACCTGTCGGTGACCTCGGCCGCCGGCGGCATCGCGCTGATCAGTAGCCTGGGTAACCTCGGGCCGATGGTGAGTCCGTCGATCACAGGCCTTATCCGGCAGCAGACCGGCAGCGCGACCTACGCCATGTACCTGGTAGTCGCGATGTATGTGGTCGCTGGCGTTCTCCTACTGAGCACCGCGCGTGTGGTGAAGGCGGCGAGGCGGGGCGCTTCCCAGTTGGGGTAATCGAATGGCGGGGACTTCCATTCGATTACCCCGAGGAGGGCAAGCGCCAGGTCGAAGCGCTGGAGCGGCAACTGCAGCGAACCATGGACGCCGCGCTCACCATTCAAGCACTGCGGGAAAAGTCATGACTTCTGTATAAGGAAATGGGCCATGGAGGGGATTCGCTGCGCGCCTCGATCGGTGGTATTGGTTTGCACAATGTTGTTCCCGCTGGTCCGCTGCCAACTGGCCGATCGCTGAGGCCACTACGCTTTCCATGGGAGCTGTCAAAGGATGCCCATTGGGGGCGGGAACAAAATTGCTGCAAAAACCGGAAACAAGAATGTGCAAACCAACGGTTGCGAGTACTCCATATTCTCCAAGCCGGCCGACATGTCTGACATAACATCCGGTGCCGCGACAATTGAAAGTTGAATCTGGGGTGGACATTTGATTCGCCTATTCTTTGTCGGGCGCAAAGCACCCGATGGCCATCAGCCGTCCATCGACGAGCGGCCGGCGGGAACAGGAGCAAAGTCGAAATGGGCGGCGGCATACACGGCATTGCATGCCCAGACTTCTTCGCCGTCCCTATAGAAGGTGACCCATTTGCCGTCGCTGACGCAGTGGGCGCCAGGGAAAACCTCATCATGGCCGTTGGGACCGTCCAGCGGAAAGGGCGCGTGGGGCGTGGCCCAATAGTGGCCGTTCGGCAACGCCGATGGCGTCTTTCGGGACATACTCTTCAGGACAGCCATGTGCTATCGCTCAACATGGTGTCCAACCCCGCCGCGAAAAAACGGATTGTGTCAATCCTGCAACGGCATGGCACCGACCCGAGACATCCTCGTGTAGTCTCACTGCCAAATCTCCTTCTGCCATACCGTGCAATTCCGCCATGGCGCAATACCTCCGAATTGCCGCCCGAGCCTTCCGCCTCGGCGCCATCATCGTGATCATCGCCGTTGTCTCCCGGCAAGTTTACCTGCGCGTCGGCTCTCAGGCTGGCATTGCCGCCGCGGAAGAGGATCCCGCCGCAACGATGTTGAGCCGGTGCGAGGCGATGCACAGTCGCCTGCAGAATCGGCAAGTTTCCGAAGACGCTGCGCAGGGTGCCGAGGAGCCGCGCGCCCGTTGTATGGCGTCCTGAGCGCGCAGCGAAGCTGACCAACCAGCGCCTCACGCGCCATCCCCGACGTGACGGATGCAATGGCGGCCATTCGCCGAACTCGAAGGTCAGCTGGCGGTCTCCAGCGAGCGGCGACCGCCGGCACGTTACCGGCACCTTGCTTACACAAAGCGTCTAGCCGTATCGTAGCAACCGCGCCAGCGGGTGATTTTACCGTCATGAACGGTGAACACATGGATCCATTCGGTTTCGACCAGTTTTCCTTCCGGCCGGGATACGAATCGTTCGAAGCCTAGCACGGTCACCTGTTCGCCGGCCTCGATGAACTCGCGTGGCTCGAAGCTTTGCATGTCGTCCGCCTGTGCCACCTCAGCGAAGAACCGCGCCACCGCTTCCTTGTTATTACGCTGGCCGGCGTAGGGGATGGCGGGCGGCCCCAATAGCTTCCAGTCCACCTTCTCGGCAATGAGATCAAGAATGGCTGGGACATCGCCTCGCCCGAAAGCGGCGTAGGCGGCCTTGACAACGGAAAGTGAGTTGGCCATGTGTGCTCCAGAGTTGGAAGCGCGGATTTCCGCGCAAGCGATTCCAACTTAGTGCCAAATCTGCGCGTCTTCAACCGGCTCCGTGCGGGACGGTTTGATACCTTTGCCGGGCTGGCGAATGGCTCGCCAGATGCGAAGTACGCCTTCGTATAGGCGTGTACGCCCGCATCCGCCAGCACCGCCTCCGGCGCCAACCAACGATACGCCCCGTGCTGGAGCTAGGGCAACTGCGCCGCGTCCACCGGCCCAGGTAGACAGCGGGGCAGCGCGGCGCTACAGGGGGAGCTGGACGCAGATCGCCAGGCCCGCGCGGCCGCCCAGGCGCGCCAGGAGGAGGGCTTCCGTCAAGTGGACGCGCTTGAGCGGCAGTTGCAGGAGTTGCGTACCCAATTCTCGGCGGAGCTGGAGCGTACCCGCAAGTTGGTGGCCGTCGCGCAGGAGCGCGCCAGCGCTACCGAGCGCCGCGCGCAGTGCGCTGCGGGAGATTGGAGCCGATTGGTCCCGATGTAGTGCGCGTGCATCCGGACCCACCTGCACTCTGGCCTTGCCCCTACTCGTCAGCTTGTAGCGGCCATTGCTCCACTTCCGCCTATCGTGAAGCCGTTACCTTCTCATCGCCGCCCCTCTACTCGGCAGACACGTTTTGTATTTAAACGGGTCGATAGCTAGCCAGCCTGGCCGTGCGGGAAAGCCCCGTCAAGCTGGCCAGAATCTCACGACGGTCACCCGGCATGCACCAACTGTGTGAATGCGGCTTCCACGAATCGCTCCACTTTGGCCGATACGTATTTCCGGGTCGGATAGGCAACCCACACATCCACTGCAGGAAGCGTTTCGTTTTGCAATACCTTGACCAGACGCCCAGCTGAAAGATCATCGGTGACTAGGAACGTCGGAACAATGACAATCCCCGCGTCTTCAAGTGCTAGCAGACGCAGCATTGCGCTGTTGCCCGTGATATTTACGCGCCGGGATTCCAGTTTGGGCAGCTCGCCTGCGAAGCGCCGAAGGCAGAAGATGCGGTGGCCTTTTAGTTCTGCGAACGTGGAGGGTGCCTGCAGGCTGCCAAGATAAGCCGGCGTGCAGCAGGCGACGAAATGGCTGAGGCTCGCCCGGCGAGCCACTACGTCATCGCTATTTAGCATGCTATCGACCACGATCGCCACGTCGAAGCCCTCTTCGATCATATCGATCTGCCTGTCCACAAGAGAGACATCCAGTTTCACTTCGGGGTGGCGCCGGGCATACTCGGCCAGCACAGGCGCCAGCAAAGTTAGAGCAAGCGAGGACGGTATCGCGACGCGAAGCAGGCCTCTCGGATTGACATGTTCCTGCCCCGCGAATGCATCGGCCTCGTCGATGGCGGCCAGAATCTCCCCGCAGCGCCGGGCGTATTCGATGCCGATTGCGGTTGGCAGCACGCTTCTGGTGCTCCGCTGTAGCAGGCGCGCCCGCAACTGCGACTCCAGTCGGGCCACGGCGCGCGTGACCATCGGCTTTGAGACTGCCATGACGCGCGAAGCGGCAGCGAAAGAGCCGCTCTCGACGACTTGAAGGAAAACGCGCATTGTGAATAGCCTGTCCACCGTGCCTTCTCATTGGAATGTTTCACCGCTTGCAACACTGCGTGAACCGCCTGGAGCCTTTTCGCGGCCCACGCCCGCGGCTATGCTTGAACTCGTAAACCCGGTTTCCACGGATACCCGTAGTTCGTAGTAGAGGAGTTCGAGAATGAAGCGCAGCTTGATGATGTTCGTTTTTTTTGCGGCGGTGTCTGTTGGTCTGGAGGCCATGGCAGCCGATCGCACGGTGGCACAGCCGATGTCTCCGGCGTGCGCGCAATCGCAAGTCACCCGGGAGCAAGTCAAGCGTGAGCTTGCCGAAGCCGTGGCGCATGGCCGCCTCGTCACCGAAAACAATTACCCGGAGATCTTTATGCAAGCTGGAACGTGTAGCCGTGTGCAGGGTACGGCCGGCTCTTCAGTCAGTGCGCAGCCGGGAGGGATCGGTGCTTGCGGCCGCTGACTACACGCGCGCTGAATGAGAGCGCCTGGCTACCAGGGTTGGCGTCGTAGGAGGTAGTCCAAGCCTTTCCTTTGGCGCCTGCCCGCACCGGCCACGAGCCTCGGATCGACGCTGTCGTCCCGAGGCCGCCGCCGTCTTGAACCCCTGGTCAGCCAATCCTCATACTTCTCATCCATGCCGCTCTGCACATCGTAGTGCGGCATGGGGGCGAGCGTGTGGACGGTGGCGTCGCGCCAGTCAATCAACCGGCCGTACATCCGGATCCTGCCTTCCCGGTCATGCAGCGGCATCGGATGCGCTTACGGATTCCACCATCCCGGATCGCCATTGCCCTCAAGATATTCGCCTTGCTTGGTGATGAAGGTACGCGATTCATGGTCCGGTAAAAACGCGCCCTCAACGGCGAGGCCCAGCCAGTCGAGCGAGGCCGTCAGCCACTCGTCCGATTGCGGCCCGATCGGGTGGAATTCGTACTGGTAAATCCAGAGCTCCTTTGGCCCGCGCAGCTTGTTGTAGACATCGATGGTGGAGTCCAGTGTCGTCAGTTCGTCGTTCTCGCCGGTGACGATGAGATAGGGCACGCTGACGCGCGGCGCGATATCGTCCAGTGCCATCGTTTTCGAGAGCGCCTGGATTTCGTCGGTGTCGGTGATGCCTGTCATGAACATCAGGTTCGACATGAAGCTCGGCTGCGCTTGATTGAGCAACACGAATTTGTCGCCCAAGTTCGACATGTTTGCAGCGATGGCACGGATACGAGGCTCGACCGCGGCGGCCCGCGTCGCCCACCACGACCCCATGCTGGAGCCCATGATCATGATGCGCTCCGGATCGATGGCGGGATGTGCCGATAGCCAGTCGATCACGGCGGTGATTGCGCGGTCATAGTTGTCGAGTGTCATCTTCAGACCCTTGGTCAGGCTCTCTCCCTGACCCGGTCCGTCGAGTGCAAAGGCGGCCCACCCACGCGGCAGGATGCGCTGCTCCATCAGCTTGTGCCAGTCTTCCTTAAACATGTCCATGCCGGGCAGCATGATCACGCAGGGCAGGCGCTGCGCGCCGGGCGGGTGCTCCAGGATGCCGTGGAGATGCTTGCCTTCGAATGGCAGCATCACGCGCTCGATGGGGTGGTCGGAGAATTCGATGACCTTCTCGAAGGTTGCTACCAGCTTGTCCAGATAGCGCATGCGACGCGGATCGTCGCCGATGATGGAATAGTGCGTGCGCGCATAGAGCAACGTCGCACGTTCATAAAGGCGCTTTGCCGTGCGGATGAAGCCGCGCTCCTCCCAATGACGGGCGCGCTGCTCTATCTCCCTGGCTGCGGCGCTCCAGGCCGAGGGGAGCATCGAACCCGCCTTGACCGGGTTGAACACTCGCTTCAGATCGGTCGAGTCGTAGCCGATCTGCTCGAAGATCGCACCTGCATCCGGATGCAGCACATCCAGGCCACCCACGGCCAGGAAGGCGTCGAGCACCCACCTCTGGCCCTTACGCGTCATATCCATCTTTTCCTCTCCTCTCTTTCTCTTGGTTTGCCGATATGCACTGTCTGCAATATAGCAGCGTGATCTGAGATCACGCAATGCTTTATTAGCAAACCAGCGAGCGCCACCGTTGCGAGGTTTTTTTCCAAAAAAACCGCATTAAAAAGGCTATTAATGCACTTTTTGCACTTGGAGGCGTAAACCCCAATTGAGATCAGTGATCACAAGAACGATATTTGCATTAGCCGCAAGCCAGGGAGCTTGAGAGCCGAACAATTGATACGGAGAACTACCCCCCATGCTGTCGCGAACACTATTGCCGTTGTTTATCGCGGGTGCCGCCTGCCTTACACCGTCTCCTGCCAAGGCAGCCGATCCGGCACCACTGCGCGTCGGTCTGATGACCGTCAAGACAGGTGTCGCTGCCGGTATCGGCAGTCAAATGCAGGAAGGATTCGAATACTTGCTGAGCGAGAGGGGGGGCCGCCTCGCCGGGCGGCCGATTCAACTCATCGTGGCGGATACGGCGGCGTCTCCAGCCACCGCGAAGGCAAAGTTTCTGCAGCTGACCGAGCGCGATCATGTGGACGTGGTGGTGGGCCCGCTGGCGGCGTTCGAGGCTGTCGCGATCCGGGACGACGTGGTCCGGGCCCGCGTGCCGGTGATCCTCAGTTCAGCGGCTGCGGAGGACCTGACGCAACGGAAGGCCGATCCCTGGATGGTGCGCAGCTCCAGCTCGTCCGCGCAGGCGATGCATCCATTCGGGGACTATGCCGCGCGCGTCCTCAAGTACAAGCGCATCGCCGTGGTCGCGGAAGACCTCGCGTTCTCCCATGAGGCCGTCGCCGGATTCCAGCGCACATTTGAAGAGGCCGGAGGAAGGATCACTCAGCGGCTCTGGGCACCATTCAATTCGAGTGATTTCGCCACCGTTATTGCGCAGATCAAGCCCGACGTTGACGCCGTGTTCATCAACTTCTCGGGGGCCAATGCCACGCGCTTCCTCAAGCAGTACAACGAGTATGGCCTCAAGCAGAAGCTTCCCTTGCTCGCCGGAATGAACACGGTCGACGAGTCCCTGCTGGACAGCCTGGGCAACGAAGCGCTCGGCATTACCTCCGCAGGCTGGTATAGCGCGGCCATCGACACGGCGGATAACGCGCGATACGTTGCCGGCTTCCGCAAGCGCTACAAGAGCACACCGGGCTTCTATGCGACGGGCGGCTACAGCGCCGCGTTGCTACTCGAACAAGCGCTACAGGCAACGGGTGGCATGCCAGCCGACGGAAAGGCGCTGGCCGATGCACTGCACGCAGTGAAGATCGATCGATCGCCGCGCGGACCGCTGAAACTGGATCGCTTCGGCAACCCGGTTGTGACCGTGTACGTGCGCAAGGTAACAAGAGTCAACGACAGGCTCGTCAATTCGGTCGTGATGAGTTATCCGGATGTCAGCCAGTTCTGGACCTACGAGCCGAAGACCTTCCTCGCCAGCCCGGTTTATTCAAGGGAGTTTCCCCCCGCACGGAACCTCGAGTAAGCCGGCGCACTGGAGCTCACCATGTCCTTGCTTCTTACGCAAACGCTCAACGGCCTGACCTTCGCTTCCCTGCTGTTCCTGATGGCGTCCGGCTTCACACTGATCTTTGGCCTGATGCGTGTGCCGAACATGGCCCACGGCGCGCTCTTCATGTTGGGCGCCTATCTGGCGGTCACGCTGCTTGGTGCCGATCTGCCGTTCGCCGTTGCCGCTTTGTTGGCGGCGGTGTTGGTTGGTGTCCTGGGCGTATTTGTAGAACGCGTCATCCTCGCGCGCATTGCTGGCAATGAACTGGCGCAGGTGCTGGCAACCCTAGGCATCGCCTTCGTGATTGCCGACGCTTGCCGCGCGGCATGGGGAGGCATGCCGCTGGAGGTCGCATCTCCCGAATGGCTGAGTGGCACCACCACGTTCGCGGGTACCGTCTTTCCTTTGTACCGCCTGTTCGTCGTGGGCGTGGCGGTTGCGATCGCCATTGCGCTCGATCGGTCCTTGTCACGTACCACGCTCGGCGCAAGGCTGCGCGCCGCAGTTGACGATCGCGTCATGGCGCGTGCCGTCGGCATTCCAGTTGACCGTTTGTTTGTCGCCACGTTCTTTGCGGGCGCGGCCCTCGTTGGGCTGGCCGGCGTAATCGGCGCACCGATTCTCTCGGTCTTTCCCGGGCTCGACATGGAAGTGCTGCCGCTGGTGCTAATCGTCGTCGTGCTGGGCGGGACCGGCAGCATCCCGGGCGCATTCCTAGGCAGTGTATTGACAGGCTTTGTCTACAGCTTTGGCCAGACCCTGCTGCCCGAGCTGTCCTATGTACTGCTCTTCGTACCGATGATTGCAGTGCTGGCCTTGCGTCCACAGGGTCTCTGCGGAAGGAAACCATCATGAATCGTGCTTTCGGCATTGCTGCAGCGCTCGCGCTGCTCTCGTTTCCGGTGTTTTGCGCTTCACCGTTCTATCTTGACCTGATGGTCCAGGTCATGATCGCGGCGCTGATCGCCAGCAGTCTCAACATCCTGCTCGGTATCGGCGGATTGCTGTCCTTCGCGCAGACGGCGCTGGCGGGCAGTGCGGGCTATTTCGTTGCGATCGGGTGTCTGCAGGCGGGGTTGTCTCCCTGGTTAGCGGCGGCGTTGGCGATCGCAGGGACGGTGGCCGCCTCGGTCGGTGTCGGCATGCTGGCGTTGCGAACCACCGGGCTCAATATCGGCATGATCACCCTTGCGCTGGCCCAGGTGCTTTGGGGCGTGGCGTTGCACTGGGGACGCATTACGGGTGGAGAGAACGGCCTGAGCGGCATTGTGCGCCCGAGCATTCCCTTTGTTGTCACCGCGGATCCCGTCATTTGGTTCGAGCTGGTCGCACTTTGCTTCATCGCGCTGATCGTAGCGCTGCAGCGCTTCATGCGCTCACCGCTTGGCGTCTGCCTGGCCGCGACCAACTCGCAACCGCGGCGCATGGCCGCGCTCGGCTACGACGTCTGGCGCATCCGCATCTCGGTCTTCGCCATCGCTGGCTTTGTCACCTCCGTTGCCGGCGTGCTCTTCGTCTTTCACCAGCAGTTCATCAGCCCGCATGCGCTCTCCCTGGGCGAAACAGCCGAGACCCTGCTAATGGTGATTGTCGGCGGCCCGGCGACGCTGTTCGGACCCCTAGTCGGTGCAGCGATCGTCGTGACCTTCCGCGTAATCGTCAGCAGCTACTTCGAGTACTGGCCGATGCTGCTCGGCCTGCTACTAGTAGCCGTCGTGGTCTTTCTTCCCCAAGGGATCGTGCCTGGTCTTACCGCGGCATTGAAGAAGAGAGGTTCCCAATGAATGCAGTCGAGATATTGCCACTGCCCGCATTTGCGGCAGCGTCGCCGGCCCCGGCCGATGCGCGGATTAGGCGCCCCGCGATCAAGGCACTTGGCATCGGGATTGCGTTTGGTGCCCTCAAGGTGGTCGACGGGATCGATCTATGCGTGTACGAGGGCGAGCGCCGGTTGCTGTTGGGCCCCAATGGCGCGGGCAAGACCACGCTGCTGAACTTGATCGCGGGCGATTTGCGTGCCACTTGCGGGACCTTGCACCTGTTCGACGCCGACGTGACGACGGAGCCGACCCAGCGGCGCGCTCGCAGGGGGCTGGCCCGCACCTACCAGATCATCACGCTTTTCCGCGAAAGCAGTCTCTTGCACAACGTGCAGATCTCGCTGGCGGCGGCTGCGCAGTCGCGCTGGAGCGCGTGGAGGCCATTCGGCAATCCAACGCTCGCACGGCACGCACGCGAGGTGCTCGAACGCGTGGAACTCGATAGGAAGGCTGATGCGTTGGTAGATTCGTGCTCCTACGGTGAGATGCGCCGACTCGAGATCGCGCTCGCTCTGGCCCAGAACCCGCGCATCCTCCTGCTAGACGAGCCGCTTGCCGGCTTGTCCGGCGCGGAGCGTTCCCGGGTCGGCGAGTTGCTTGCCGCTTTACCCCGCGATCTGACCATCATCATGATCGAGCACGACATGGATATCGCGCTCGCATACGCAGACACCATCACCGTATTGCAGAGCGGCCGCGTGGCGGTCGACGGCAACAAGCGGGAGGTCTTGTCCGATCCGCGTACCCAGGAGATCTATCTTGGACACTAATACAACCCGCGCGCTCGAACTGCTGCATCTCACCTCCGGATACGACGGCAGCGAGATCCTTCAGGACGTGTCGTTCTCGCTGCCGCCGGCCAGCGTCTTGGCGCTACTGGGCCGGAACGGCGCCGGGAAGACAACCTGCATCAACACCATCGTCGGGATCACTCGTGCGATGCGTGGACAGATCCGCTTGTTCGGCAAGCCGGTCACGTCGTTGCCCGTCGATGGCGTGATTCGCAGCGGCATAGCAGTGGTGCCGCAAGGCCGGCGGTTGTTCTCCCTGCTCTCAGTAAAAGAGAACTTGCTCGTGGCGCAGCCCGCCCAGCCCCCGCACGCGGGGCCACGCTGGTCGCTCGACCAGATCGTTGCAATGTTCCCCAGGCTTGGCGAGCGCTTCAGTCAACGCGCGGGCACCCTTTCCGGTGGTGAGCAGCAGATGCTTGCCATCGGCCGCGCGCTGATGGCAAGCCCGCGCGTGCTGCTGTTGGATGAACCGTCCGAAGGGCTCTCTCCACAGATGGTCGCGGAAGTGGCTCACATCATTGCACGGCTGCGCGAGGCTGGTCTCGCGATCTTGTTGGTCGAGCAGAACAGCCGGCTCGCGCTCTCCGTGGCGCAGAACGCGGTCGTGCTCTCCAGCGGCCGGATTGTATTCAGTGGGCCGGCCACGGAGCTAGCGGCTAATGGGGACTTGATGGCGAGCCACCTTGGGGTGCGCGCAAGCGAGCCTGCCGACTAGTCAGGAGATGTCCCGGCTGCAATAGAAGAAAGCAAACCAAAGCTCTGCAGGCCCTTGTTTTTCAAACTGAGACGTTCTGGAGGAAACAATGAAGAAGGAATCGGAGACCCCACGCAGCAGGCTTCACGGGTTGGCGGCAGCCGGCTCTGCATGGCTGCTGCTGCGTAACACCATCTTGTCCGGCGGCGTTGCCGCGCTTGGCTTGTGCGTGTCAGGCGCCGCTGGCGCACAGTCCAGCGTGACCTTGTACGGTGTCATGGACGTCGGCCTTAACTATCGTTCGGTGGCGGGCGCGGATCCAGCCACTGGCAAAGCCGCCGGCTCGCTGGCCCTGGCGTCCGGCAATGAACTGACGAGCCGATGGGGCCTCCTCGGCCTCGAAGACATCGGCGGTGGGTACAAAGTCACGTTCAAGGTCGAAAGCGGCTTTAGCGCCGACACGGGGGCTGGCAATTTCTCCGTGCCGTTTCCCAACGACACGAACTCGCTTTTCGACCGTGGAGCCATCGTCGGACTGATCGGACCCTGGGGCTCGGTGCGCCTCGGGCGCAACTGGTCGCCGTTCTTCGATGGCATCTCAGCGGGCGATGCCACCGGCTACATGAATTTCGGATCGCTCGCAAACGCGACCTTCCAGAACGCCTCGAACCTGAATCCGTCTCTTGGCCTGGCGGGCGTGGCGTCGGGCGCAAACAGCGCAGCTAACGGCGGTTTGCTGTACACATGGGTGAACAAGTCAATAAAGTACATGCTGCCTGACAACTTCTACGGCTTCAGCGGTGGCTTGCTGTACTCCTTGGGCGGTACTCCCGGCAGTTTCTCCAACAAGTCCACGATGTCGGCCAACCTGAACTGGACCAATGGGGCGCTGGGCATAGCATCGGGCTATTTCGATGCGAAGGACCCAACCGGGCAGACGAATAATCCCTGGTTGCGCGCCTACACCATCGGTACGACATATACGGCCGGCCCGCTCAAGGCTGGCATCAATTTTGTTAAGTTTCGTAATCCCACCACGGGTGCGAACCAGAACTTCTACTATGTCGGCGCGGCGTATCAAGCATCGCCCGCGTGGCGTTTCACGGCGGACTGGCTGCACTTGCAGGATCTGCAAAACAGTTCCGCCGGGGCAAACCTGTACAAGGTTGGGGCGGGATACGCATTATCCAAGCGTACCATGCTATATACCGATGTCGCGTTCTCGGATAACAAGCCGAAGGGCATGCTGGGTGCGGGCAGTAATACCAGTATCCTGACGAGTCCCGCAACGATCGGGCGCAATCAGTGGGCGGTTGGATCGGGAATTCGTACCGTGTTCTAGCCGCTGGCCAGCCGGGACCCTGAGTGTGTGGGGGGACCTGATGGTGCTAAAGCGCAGAGTGGTCGGGTCTCGGGCGCGCCCGGGAACACGGCCACTCTGCGCGCCACTTCACTCACTCCTTCTCGCGTATCGGTAGCGCGGTCTTGTAGACAACGCGCCGCATCGCCAATGAAGTGCTGATATTGCTGACCCCCTCGATCTTGGTGAGCCGGGTCATGACGAAGCGCTCGATGCCGGCGATATCGGCGGCGACGACCCGCAGCATATAGTCGAAGCTGCCGGTCATCAGGTAGCACTCCATCACTTCCGCCTGGCGCGCGATGGCCGCCTCGAAGTTGGCCAGCCTGGCCTCTGTCTTCTTCTCTATTTCCACCTGGACGTACGCGTTGACGGGAAAGCCGGCCTTTTCCTGGTCTAGCAGCGTGACGTATTTGGCGATGACGCCTTCCTCTTCGAGCATGCGGATACGTCGGTAGAAGGGCGAAGGGGAAAGTCCGACCTTCTCGGCGAGCTCACTGCTACGGACATGCGCGTCGCGTTGCAGCTCTGCCAGGATACGGACATCGGTACGATCAAAGCGCATTGGCACTCTCGGTTTCTTTGTGGGAGGCGATTGGGAATGTGTGCTAAATCCGATGGAATTAGTCGTTAAGTTTGGCACAAAGGGAAGCGACTGCAAACCTAGAATTGGAGAAAGAAATCGCAATATTCAAGGAGACAGTTGATGAACAAGCGAGCACGCGTCGAGCAGGAAATCGACGACACCTACCGTCTGGAAGATCGCTACCGGCGTGAAGCCGGATCCGTCTTCCTGACCGGGACGCAGGCGCTGGTGCGGATCCTGGTTGAACAGGCGCGGGCTGATCGCATTGCGGGCCTGAAGACGGGGGGCCTTGTCTCCGGGTATCGTGGCTCGCCGCTCGGTGGCTTCGACCAGGAGCTGTGGCGGCAGCGCTCGCTCCTTGCCGAATACGAAATCCGCTTCGAGCCCGGCCTGAACGAAGACCTCGGTGCGACGATGCTGTGGGGCGCGCAGCAGATAGATGCATTCCCCGGCAAGCGCGTCGAAGGTGTGTTCTCGATGTGGTATGGAAAGGGGCCCGGCGTGGATCGCACCGGCGACGTGTTCCGCAATGCCAATGTCCTTGGCACATCGCGCCATGGTGGCGTGCTGGCTATCGCGGGGGACGACCATGCCGCGCAGTCGTCGATGTTCCCGCATCAGACCGATCACGTTTTCGAAGGCGCGATGATGCCGGTGCTGTTCCCGGCATCGGTCGAGGAGTATGTCGAGTTCGGATTGTTTGGCTACGCGCTGTCGCGCTTCTCTGGCCTCTGGGTGGCGTTCAAGGCGATCACGGAGACGGTGGAGAGCGGCCGCTCGATGCTGATCGGTGGAGCCGGATCGGCGCGGGGTGCCCGCTTCAGCTTGCCGGGAGACATCGACATTCCCGAGCGGGGCTTCGGCTACGATACCGGGGTGAAGTGGCCCGGCCAGCGTGCGGAACTGGAGCGTCGCCTGCTGGAGGAGCGGCTGCCTGCGGCGCAGGCTTTTGCGCGCGCAAATCCCATCGACCGTACTATCGTCCGCCCGCGCGACGCCCGGATCGGCATCGTGACGGTGGGCAAGGCACACGGTGACTTGCTGGCCGCGCTGGCGCGCCTTGACCTCGACGAACCCAGGCTTGCCGAGCTCGGCATTGGACTCTACAAGATCGGCATGACCTGGCCGATCGAAGGCGAGGGCGTCCGGCGTTTCGCCTCGGGCATGCGTGCCTTGCTCGTCGTCGAGGAGAAGCGTTCGTTTGTTGAGCGGCAGATCCAGGAGACCCTCTTCAATGTTGCGGCGCCGCAGCGTCCCGAGGTCTTCGGCAAACGGGGGCCCAACGATGCGCCACTGTTGCCGGCCACGCTTGAGTTCGCACCCGATCAGCTCCAAAAGGCCCTGCGGCAGTTCCTTGCATACACGGGGGTGCACGCGCTGCCGCCCGGCAATACGGGCAGCGTCGCAGCGCTGCCAAGGCAGCCGCGGGTCATTCCATTGAGTGCGCAGCTGCAGCCGGATGTGCTTACGCGAAAGCCATTCTTCTGTGCGGGCTGCCCGCACAATAGCTCGACCAAGCTTCCGGACGGCTCCTACGCAGCTGCCGGCATTGGCTGTCACATCATGGCGTTGGGCCAGGGGGACAACACTGCAACGTTCTGCCAGATGGGCGGGGAGGGCGTGCAATGGGTCGGGCTATCGAGCTTCTCTGATCTGCCCCACCTGTTCGTCAACCTGGGGGACGGAACCTACCAGCACTCTGGCAGCCTTGCGATCCGGCAAGCCGTGGCGGCCGGCACGGCAGTCACGTACAAGATCCTATTCAACGATGCCGTCGCCATGACGGGCGGGCAGCCCACGGAAGGCGGATTGACAGTGCCGCGCATGGTCGCCCAGCTCATCGCCGAGGGCGTGGGGAAGGTTGTCCTCGTGTCGGACCATCCGCAGCGCTATTGGGGGGCGAAGAGCATTCCCGCCAGCGTGGAGATCGCGCATCGGGATGCGCTCGATGACGTGCAGCGGCGCCTTCGCGCCTACCGCGGGGTTTCGGCGATCGTCTACGACCAGACCTGCGCAGCCGAGAAACGGCGGCGCCGCAAGCGCGGAACGCTGGCTGACCCTGTAAGGCGCGTCGTCATCAATCCATCGGTGTGCGAAGGCTGCGGAGATTGCTCGGTGCAGTCCAACTGTATTGCCATCGAGCCACTCGAAACCCCGTTAGGCCGCAAGCGCGCGGTGAACCAATCGAGTTGCAACAAGGACATGTCATGCCTGAAAGGATTTTGCCCGAGCTTTGTCACGATCGAGGGCCTTCAACCAAAGCGCGCGAACCAGCGTCGCATCCAGCAGATGGAGGCGCAATGGCGCGCCTCCCTGCCGCCGCCAGCCGGGCCTGCTGCGCTGGGAGCCCTGCTTGAGCATGCGCGTATTCTCGTCACCGGGGTCGGCGGGACCGGTGTCGTCACGGTGGGGGCAATCCTGGCAATGGCAGCCCACCTGGAGGGCAAGGGCGCAGCGACGCTGGACTTCACCGGACTGGCCCAGAAAAACGGCGCGGTGGTTAGCCATGTGCAGCTCGCGGATCGCAGGGAGCGCATTGTCACGGCGAGAATCGAGGCATGCTCGGCTGATGTGATGATTGGTTGCGATGCGGTGGTGGCGGCTTCGCCGGACGTGCTGGCGCGGCTGCGCAAGGGCGGGACACGCGCTGTAGTCAATAGCGCAGTCGCGCCGACGGCGGATTTCGTCGCGAATGGCGACCTGCCGATTAGCAGGGAGATTCACCAGGCGGCGATCGAAAGCGTGGTTGGCGCGGGTCAGGCGGAGTTCTTCGATTGCACTGCCGCGGCAATGACGTTATTTGGCGATGCGATTGCGACCAATATGATGCTGGTCGGCCACGCCTACCAGCGCGGCTGGATTCCGCTGTCGGAAATGGCGATCGCCAGGGCGATCGAACTGAACGGCGCCGCTGTCGAGTTGAACCGGCGGGCATTTCTCTGGGGGCGCATCCTTGCGTGCGAACCCAATGCGCTGCGGCGGACAAGCGCTGCCGAGGCGCAGGCTGCGCAGCCGTTCGAGCTGGCGCGCTTCGTTGCCGAACGAAAGCGCGACCTGTCGGCCTACCAGAATGCCGCTTACGCGGAGCGCTATGGCCGCATAGTGGCTGCCGTTGCCGGCGCGGAGCAGCGTATCGCAGGGGAGGCCGGCCTGCTGGCGGAAGCCGTGGCTAGGAGCTACTACAGAGTGCTTGCCTATAAGGATGAATATGAGGTGGCCCGTCTGCACAGCGATCCTGCCTTCGCCCGGTCACTGGAGAGCACCTTCGACGGCCATGGGAAGAAGACTTTCCACATGGCGCCACCATGGCTCACCCGGGTCGATCGCAACACTGGGAGACGCAACAAGATTGCGCTGAGTGGAACCGTCATGAGTCCGCTGCTTCGCCTCCTGCGGCATGGCAAGATCCTGCGCGGCACACCCTTTGATCCGTTTGGCCGGCAGAGCGATCGCAGGATTGAGCGTCGGATGATCGTCGAGTTCGAGGACGACGTGCAACTCGTGCTGCGTACGCTTTCCGAGCGGACACTCGCAAGCGCAGCAGCGCTCGTGGGAGCGTACGCGCAAATCCGTGGCTTCGGCGTGATCAAGGAGCGAAACTACAGGTCGGCGCAGGCCGACCTGCAGAAGCACCGCGCACTGTGCGGCGCGCCGCACGCGGTGTCGGGTTCCGCGGAGCATCTTACGTAAGTACAGGACATGCCTGACCGGCTGGCGATGGTGCCGACGGTGTGGCTCTCCTTCCCGCGGGGTCATCGCCCGAGCAATTCAGGCCCCGCATCAACATACCATTCCTCCACGACTTCATCTGCAACCATGAATGCATCGATTCTAGCTGCGCCTTCCCTGTTTGGCCTTCACGGCGAGGCCGCGCATGAGAAGCTGTTGTTCGTCACTGACGAAAAGACCGCAATGCGTGCCATCGTTGCGGTGCACAGCACCGCGCGCGGCCCGGCATTCGGCGGTTGCCGCTACTGGCAATACGATTCGGAGGAGGCTGCCCTGAGCGACGTGCTACGGCTGTCACGGGGCATGAGTCTGAAGAATGCCATGGCCGACTTGCCGTTCGGTGGCGGGAAGGCCGTGATTCTCAAGGATTCGTCGCAGCGCGAGCGCGCCGGACTGTTCCGTGCGTTCGGGCGGGCGGTGCAGTCGCTTGCCGGCGAGTACATTAGCGGAGAGGATGTCGGCACCACAGTCGAGGACTTGCTTGAGGTGCGCAGCGAAACCACCTTTGCGGCAGGGATTCCGCGCGAAGGCGGCTTCGGCGGCAATCCCTCACCCAAGACAGCGTTGGGTGTCTTTGCTGCGATCGAGAGGGGGTGCGGCTTGCTTCTCGGTGGGGCATCCCTACAAGGGCTCACGGTAGCGGTGCAGGGCCTTGGCTCGGTCGGGTGGGCGCTGGCGGAGCACCTGCACGCTGCAGGCTGCCGGCTGATCGTCGCGGATGTGGATGCGGCGCGCGTCGCGGCCGCGCGCGAGCGATTCAATGCTCGCGCAGTTTCGCCATTAGAGATCACGGCGCAAGCTGCTGACGTGTTCGCTCCATGCGCGCTGGGGGCAACGCTGAACGGGGCGAGTATTCCGGCGTTGAAAGTGCGCATGATCGCGGGCGCTGCAAATAACCAACTCGCGACCGAAGCCGACGGTGACGCGCTGCATGCGCGGGGGATTGCCTATCTGCCTGATTACTTGGTCAACGCCGGAGGCATTGTCAGCTGTGCGCGCGAGTATCAGGGGGGCGCGGAGTCCGCCCTCGTCGACGCGGAAGTGATGCGTATCGCCGATCGCGTCGAAGCGCTGATCGAGCGCGCAGCGGGTTCGGGCGAGTCGCTGGCCCGTACTGCCGACCAATGGGCGCGCGAAAAGCTCCTGCTTGCGCATTGATCCACCACAGTGGGCGTGGCGGTCGATCGCATCGACAAGATGCCGGCGAATGCACTATAATTGTGATCACAAACGGCGTTTTGCCGCTTTGAAATGGATTATGTGCTCACAATGGGCGCATGACATGAAATCAGAGATCACAAAGCCGGACTTGATATGGCTACATCCATTGCGGAAACAGAGGACGACGGTGGTCCGCTCGACGATGAAGCGCCCGCCGTATCGCGGCTAAACAACGTAGCTTTGCGCGAACGTGCCTACGAAGAACTGGCGAACGCCTTGCGTGCGGGGCGCTTTGTCCCTGGGACGGCAGTGACGATTCGCGGAATCGCTGCCATGCTCGGGACGAGCACCATGCCGGTTCGCGAGGCGGTCAGCCGACTGGTCACAGAGGGTGCGCTCGAAATGCTGCCCAATCGCACCCTATGCGTGCCGACCGTATCGATCGAGCGGCTCGACGATTTGATCGATACGCGAGCCACGGTCGAAGGGCGTGCGGCCTGGCTGGCTGCCGAACGGATGACTGCCGCGGATTTTTCCCAGATCAAGGCAGCGGCCGAAGACTACAGCCATGCGGTCGATGCCAGGGAAGTGCTGGCTGCAGTCGCTGCCAACGAGCAACTTCATTTTTCGATTTATCGGGCGGCGCGTTCGGAACAGCTGCTGTCGATCATCGAGAGGCTCTGGCTGCAGAGTGGGCCGTATCTCGCATCTGTCATGAAGCAGATGCAGACGGCGCAGGAAAACCTGCATGATCGCGGCATCATGCATCACTTCAATATTCTCGCCGCGCTGGCCAAGCGCGATCCGCAGGCCGCTAGCGAAGCCGTCAAGGCAGACATCATCGACGCATCAATCTGGTACAAGTCGCAGATATTCTCGCCCGATGGCGCACCGGTGGCGACGGAGCCGCTTCCCCGCAAGCGCAAGACACGGGTCTCCGCGCCCGGGTTTTGAGCGAATTGCAGGAGGGGCCGGATTTGCCGGCCCCAATCCATACCGGCGCCACGCGGCTTCATGACGCCGCGCAACCCCGCTTGGCCAGTGCCGAGAGACAGTCCTTGCCGAGCCGGACGTACTCCTGCGCGCCCCACACCAGTTCACCAACCTCTTCGTCGGTCAGCGTGCGTACGATCTTTCCGGGCATGCCCATGACGAGCGCACGCTCCGGAATGATCTTGCCAGGTGGGATCAACGCGCCGGCGCCGATCAGAGCGTTACGCCCGATTCGCGCACCGTCCAGGACGGTCGCGCCAATCCCGATCAGCGCGCCGTCGTCGATGGTGCAGCCATGGAGCATGGCGCCATGGCCAACGGTGACGTCATCGCCCAGGCTGACCGGGTAGCCTGGGTCGGCATGGACAATGACGCCCTCCTGCAGATTGGTCCTCGCGCCCACGGTGATTGCTTCCACGTCGCCGCGCAGGACCGCATTGAACCAGACCGAGCTGTGCGCGCCCAGCATCACCGCGCCGATGAGGGTCGCATTGGGCGCAATGAAGCAGTGCTCGCCGATGGACGGCGTGATCTGACGAAAGGACAGGATCATCACGCCCCCTTTGCCTGCCGCTCGCGCAGCGCCGCCGAGCGTGCCACGTCGACCTCGCCATGCGCGTCGAGCGCAATGCCAAACACGGATTGCGCGCGCTCGGCGGAAAGATAGCCTTCGCGGACATCCTTACGCACCAGTTCGGGGTCGCGCGTGCGCGGGTCGCCATAGCCGCCGCCGCCGCAAGAGTATGAGAGTACGGTCTCGCCATCGCGCAGGTTCAGCAGTGCTCCGCCGGGAAGCTCAACAAGTTCGCCCGACGCCAGGCGCTTGAACTGTTTCGAGTTCGCGCCCGCAAGGCCGCCGCGCACACCCTTCGGTGCATTGATGGTACCGTCGCTCACATAGCCCACGTCCATATCGCAACCGCGCGGGCCGAACTCGACGAACATGCTGCGCGCGCCGTTGAAACGCCCGGAGCCCTCGCTATCGGTGACAAAGCTGCGGGAATGGACCAGCAGCGGATGGCGCATTTCGTCGAGCTCAACGCTGTCCTGAAAGCACAGACCAGCATTGCCTACGTGTCCGATGGTCTGCCATGCATCGGCATGCGGCGCGCCCGCGCCGCCGGTGAATCCCAGGAACAGCTGGTTGATGAAGCGATGGCCTGTCAGGGGATCGGTCCCTGAGATCACGCCGATCGCCGGCGGAATTACCGCGCCGCATTCGGCCAGGCCAGCGCCGTCCGCCATGTCCGCCATCGCCGTCTGCACCGAGTTGGCGACCCGGTCGGCCATATTGGTCGTGGCCACCGAGCACGAGGTCGGATGCCTGGGGATGCCGACCACGCAGCCTTCGCGCAGCCGGATATCGATCCGGCGGAAGGATCCCGCATTCTTCGGGACGGTATGCTCGATCCCGTTGAACACGCCAACCATCGCGGCGGTGCGTGCGCAGGCCTCGCTCAGGTTCAGTCCACACGGCAGGCAGTCGGGATTGTCCTGCAGGTCCACCACGATCCGGCCACTCTGCGCATCGACTTCAACTTCCGCGCGAATCGTTACGCCTTCCGCCGGCATGCCGGGAAACAGGGGGTCGTGCGTGCTGGATCCCACCGCCCGCCCGCCGGACATGTTGCGGATCGCGCCAATCATTCTCTGTTCGGAGTAATCAAGATAGTCGCGCGAATAGTCCTCCAGTGTTTGCCAGCCGAGCTCTTCGCCCAGGGCAAGCAGTTCGCGCTCGCCGATGCGCGCCGCGCCCACCATGGCGAGGTAGTCTCCCCACCATTGGTCGGGCACGCGAATGCGCATCTTGCACATGCGCACGATGTCGTCGATATTGCGATAGTCCTGCTGCACCTTCACTGCCGGGAAGATCAGCGCGCCTTCATGATAGACATCGCGCGCGGATCCCATATACGTCGTCGGTTCGGAGTTGCCGCAGTCGGCCTGGTGCGCCTTGGCAACCACCGTGAAGCGATGAATGCCGACGTCGTCCATCACCGGCACCAGGATGGTGTGGTCGGCGGGATGTGAGCAACCGTGGTACGGCGAGTTGTGCAGGAAGGCATCGCCGCGGCGCAGTTCCGGATGGAAGGACTTCATTGCCGCGCTCATCAGGTCGGGGCCGCACAGCACGTGGATGGGCAGGCTTTCGGCAGCCGCCAGCAGTTCGCAGCCAGCGGTGACGATGCAACAAGAGAAATCGCGGGCGATATTGAGCACGCCGGAACGGCCGCTGCGCAACAGCGTGTTGGCCATCTTGCGGGCGATGCCTTCGAGCCGGTTGGTCAGTAGGGCAAGCTGGACCCCATCGGTCGCGGGGCGGTTGGTGTCTCGGGTCATTTGGGTTCTCCTGTTCCTGTTTTAGTCGCGGCCGGGAATGATCGACAGGCTGCCGCTGGCACGGCGCTCGGCTGTCGCGCCCGGGTTCAGCACGACCGTGGTGAAGGAAGACTCGACGATGGCCGGGCCGTGGATCGTGGTGCCGGGCTGCAGCGCCTCGAAGCGGACCACCGCGGTGTCGACGTAGCCTGAACCCGCGAAATAGGCGCGGCGCACGGGCTGGGCGATCGGCAGCGCGACGGAGTTGGCCAGCGCGCCCCCTTCCTGTTTCCTGATTCGGCAGGCGACTGTGGCGCGCCATCCGACGATCTCGATCTGCGAGCTTGCATCTCGGATCGCAAAGACTTCCTCGTGTGCGCGATGGAAGCCCTCGATCAGGTCCGCGACGTCGGCTTCCGTCTGGATAGTCATTCCCTTCAGCGGAACCTCGAGCTCCCACACCTGTTCCGGGTAGCGTGCCTCCGCCCAGAAGGTGATGGCTTGCTCTAGGGAATCTTTGCCGGGGCCGGAGATGAATTCCCGGCACTTCGCGTCCAGCGTGGCGAGCACATCGTGCACTCCGCTGAAGTCGAATGCATCGCTGCGGGTAAAGAATGTCGCGTGGTAGTGCGAGGTTAGATCGGACATCATCGCGCCCGCGGCGCTCATGGTCGCACCAACCTGCGGGATGACGAGGCGCGGCGAATCCAGTCTCCGCGCGATAAGCACGGAGTTCAGGCCCGCCGCCCCGCCGCCGCCAATCAGCACGGCGTCGCGCGGGTCGATGCCCTGGTTGATCGTGATGTCGCAGATGGCTTGCACCATATTCTCCGTGGCGATCGTAATGATTGCCGCGGCGGCGTCTTCGATGGACAGGTGGAGCGGCGTGGCAACAAACTGATCTATCGCGCGCTTGGCTGCGGCGGCGTCGAGCTTCATGGCTCCGCCAAGGAAGAAATCCGGATCGATGTAGCCGAGCGCGAGCGAGGCATCGGTCACCGTGGGCTGGGTGCCGCCGCGCCCATAACAAACGGGACCCGGCACGGCGCCCGCGCTCTTGGGGCCGACGTGCAGCATGCCGCCGTCGTCCACCCAGGCGATGGAGCCGCCGCCGGCTCCGACGCTTTTAACGTCCACTGAGGGGAAGCCGGTCATGATGCCCCGATAGGGCGCTCCAATCCAGGTCTCCTGGGACCAAGGCACCCTCCCACGACGCACCAGGCTGACGTCGTAGGTGGTGCCGCCGGTATCCGCGACGATCGCGGTTTCCGCCTGCTCGTCCGCCTTGGCGAAATAGCGTCCCGATACCGGCGCCATGGACGGGCCGGAATTGATCAGGTGAATGGGCGCCTCGGCGACATGGTCGGCGTCCATGACGCCGCCCTGTGACGTGACCACCACCACGCGGCCGGGAAAGCCGGCCGACTCCAGGCGGTCGACCAGCGTGTGCATATAGGCCCGCATCATGGGCTTGAGCGATGCGTCGATGCATGTCGACGAGGCGCGACGAAACTCGCGGGGGATGGGGTTGAGCTGATGCGACAGCGTGAACGGCACGCCGGGCAGATGCCGTGAGAGGAGTTCGCCAACGCGCAACTCATGCGCGGGGTTGACCACCGACCACAGCAGGCAGACCGCCACCGCTTCCACGCCAGCACCGCGCATCTGGGTGCAGGCTCGCACCAGTGCAGCTTCGTCCAACGGAAGCAACTCCGAGCCATCGGCCAGGATGCGCCCGGGCACGTCCCAGGTCAACGCCCGAGGCACGAACGGATCCGGATAGGGCACGGCGAAGTTGAAGGGCTCGAGCCGCCCACCCTCGCGCAACGTCAGGATATCCCGGTGCCCGCCCGGCACGATCAACGCGGTGCGTGCCGTGTTGCCAGTGATGATGGCGTTGATGGCGTGTGTTGTCCCATAGATAAACATCTCGCCGCGCGCCAGCATTTCCGCGCGGTCCATGCCAAGTCCATCTGCCGCCACCTGCAGGGCTTCGAGCACGCCGCTGATCGGATCGGACGGGGTAGTCGGGGACTTGAACATATTGAGGTTTCCGTCGTCGTCCTCGACGATCAGATCGGTGAACGTACCCCCTGTATCCACTGCGAAACGCATAAATCATCTCCTGATGAACAAACCTCGAGCCAACGCTGATCGGCGCATCCCGCGATCGCGCAGCATTGCATCTGAGTATATTAATCGATGTTTGTGATCACAAAAACAAATTGAGATTGTGATAAAAAACGAGGGTTAACCCCAATAAAAACTTAGAATTATGCGATGTTTTTAGCGGCGAATTAAAAAAACATTTGATCAGTGATCACAAAAAGGCTAATCTTCGCATCATGGTGAACGATCGGGATGTCCTCGGCACGAAGGGCGTCGCCAATGGTTCCGTGGATCGAAAAGAGGAGAACGACGATGAGCGTGGAGCGCAAGGTTGTAATCGTGACGGGTGGCTCGCAGGGGATTGGCGAGGCCGTGGCAAGGCGCCTGGCGGCGGATGGCTACCGGGTTGCCGTGATTGCCAGTTCAGATATCAGGAAGGCCCAAAGGGTGGCGGCGTCGATCCGGGAAGCGGGCGCCGAGGCAGAGGGCTTTGTCTGCGACGTGCGCAATGCCGTGGCGGTGGGCGAACTGGTGGCGTCGGTCAGGCAGGCTTTTGGCAGGATTGACGCGCTGGTCAACGCGGCGGGCGTGTTCAAGCCGACGCCCGCCGGCGAAGCCAGGCTCGCCGACGTGGATCAGATGATCGATATCAATCTCAAGGGTACCTGGAACATGATCAACGCGGTGGCGCCCACTCTGAAGGAAAACGGCGCGGGCCGGATCATCAACGTGGCTTCGGTAGCGGGCCTCACCGGCTTCGGCACCTATGCGATCTATTGCGCCACGAAGGCTGGCATCGTCCTGATGACGCGCGCGCTCGCGTGCGAGCTGGGCCGCCTAAACATCAACGTGAATTGCGTTGCGCCGGGCAATACGTCCACGGCGATGAACGAGGACATCCGCAATGATGCCTCCATGCAAGGGCTGCGGGACTTTATGGCTTCGCGCACGCCAAGCCCCCGCACCTTTTCGCAGCCGGAAGATATCGCCGGCGCCGTCAGCTTCCTGGCTTCGGATGCGGCCCGCGCCATGCATGGCAGTTGCCTGCTGATGGACGAGGGAATTTCCGCGGGCCTCTGACCGGGGTGCCGGCGCGCGCCGGCGATACAGCGCGCACCAGGCGTGCGCCGCATACGCTATGGAGAGTCACAACATGGAAGAAAGAGTCATCGTTACCGGCGGGGCGGACAGCGTCGGACGCGTCATTGCAGAGCAGTTCCGGGCAAGCGGCGCGCGCGTGCATATTTGCGACGTTCGTGCCGACGCGCTCGAGGCCACGCTCGCGGCCAATCCCGGCATGACGGGTACGGTCGCCAACGTTGGAGATCCTGCTGGCGTCGCCCGTGTGGTGCAGGACGCGGAACGCGTGTTCGGCGACGTGTCGGTGCTAGTCAATAATGTCGGCATCGCTGGCCCCCGGGCCGCGCTTGAGGACATCTCCGATGATGATTGGCGCGACACGATGGAGGTGAATGTCGGCGCCATGTTCCAGTTCATGAAGCGGGTCGTGCCGTCGATGAAGCGCAATCGGCATGGCGCGATCATCAATTTCTCCACGGGATCGACGCGCACGCGCCTGCCGATGCGAACGCCCTATGTCGTCTCCAAGGCGGCGGTCGAATCGCTTACGTTGAATGCTGCCCGGGAACTGGGGCCGTTCAATGTGCGCTGCAATGCGATCCTTCCCGGCATGATCGACAACGAGCGCATGGGCCGGATCGTCGCCGGCATCGCGCACGAAAGCGGCCGCAGCGCGGCGGACGTCGAAGCAGATTATCTGAAATACATCTCGTTGCGCTGCAAGGTGCAGCCAGACGATCTCGCGCAAATGGTGTTGTTTCTGGCTTCCGGCGCAGCATCGAAGATCACGGGCGAACTCATTGCCGTCAGCGGCAATGTCGAATGGGAAATCTGAACATGTCACGAAAAGTCATTCTGACCTGCGCGGTCACAGGCAACGCACCTTTCAACCGCAAGCACCCCGCTATGCCGGTCACGCCGGTCCAGATTGCCGACGCCTGCGTGGAAGCGGCGAAGGCCGGCGCTTCCGTGGCGCACATTCATGTGCGCGATCCGGATACAGGTGCGGGCAGCCGCGATCCGGCACTCTTCAAAGAGGTGGTTGACCGCGTGCGCGCGTCTGGAACCGATATCGTGCTGAATCTCACCTGCGGCCTGGGCGCTTTCCTGCTTCCCGACCCGGAGGACGAGTCGCGTGCATTGCCGGACAGCGACGTGATTCCCGTTGCGGAACGTGTCCGCCATCTCGAGCTGTGCCTGCCGGAGATTGCGTCGCTGGATATCACCACCGGCAACCAGGTGGAAGGCAAACTCGAGTTTGTTTACCTGAACACCACCCGCACCCTGCGGGCAATGGCCAAGAGGTTTCAGGAGCTGGGAGTGAAGCCGGAGCTCGAAGTATTCAGCGCGGGCGACATCCTGTTCGGCAATTCAATGATTGCGGACGGCCTGATTAATGGAGTGCCACTGTTCCAGATGGTGCTGGGCGTGCTGTGGGGCGCGCCAGCCACTACGGAGACCATGATCTATCAACGCAGCCTGATTCCGGCTAACGCGCAATGGGCGGCGTTCGGCATCGCCCGCGACGAGATGCCGATGGTGGCGCAGTCCGCGCTGCTCGGCGGCAATGTCCGGGTGGGGCTGGAAGATAACCTGTACCTGAGCCGCGGCGTCTTTGCGACCAACGGGCAACTCGTGGAGCGGGCGCGCACGATCATCGAGTACCTGGGCATGTCTGTTGCCACGCCTGCCGAGGCTCGCGACATCATGGAGTTGCGCACGCCGCGTTGAGCGCTGCCCAGCCCGGTCCGGGGTTCCGTCGCGATAAGGGTGTAGGTGCAGCCGGCGGTGTCCGAGTAGCAAGCGCTTATGCGACCAGCGAGTAGAATTGCTCGGCCGCGGACGGATTGCTCCTCTTTGAGGTAGCCATCTGCCCCTTACGGATCATGCGCATGGTCTCAATGCCGCCCAGGATGATGCGCGCGCAGAGAAAGGTCTGGAATCCCAGCATCGGCCTGACCCGGCGTTTGATGGATCGATGGTCCTGCTCGACGAGATTGTTCTGGTACTTGTTTTGCCGGATCTTGATGGGCGTTTCCCGCTCGGCGTTGATCGCCTGCAGGGCCGCCAGGTTCGCACCACTCTTGTCCACCGTGACAGTCTGCGGCACCCCGTTCTGGGCGATGGCCTTCTCGAAGAAGCGGCGAGCGGCGGCGGTATCACGACGAGCGCGCGGCAGGAAGTCAATGGTCTTGCCGGACTTGTCCACGGCCCTGTAGAGGTACGTCCACCGGCCTTTGACCAGGATGTAGGTTTCGTCCATGGCGTAATCGTACGATTACCCCGAAGGGCGCGGCTTTGTCGCACCGCTATCTCATCGCAAACATCGAGCGGTTCTAGGTCTTCATGCCTGATGTGCTGCAGTTCGGCGAGGAGGTAGTTGCGACTGTGATCCCGCTGTACCAGATCTTCGCCCTCATGGTGAACTTCCTGACCGACTTCTCTGTCGACGCCGAGAACTGGCTCGTGGCCAACGCGCGAAATATCGATGGCTGCATCGACGTGCTGAAGGCTGTGCGGCCGACAGTGTTCACCGGTGTCAACACGCTGTACACCGGGTTAGTCGCCCATCCACGATTGAGGGGGAACTGGTCAAGATTGAAGCTTTCCGCCGGCGGTGGGGCAGCGGTGATCGACACTATCTCAGATCGGTGGGAGTCGGTAACCGGAAACTTCATTCGCGAGGGCTATGGGTTGTCGGATACCTCGCCTGTCGTCTCACTCAAACCGCATACCGTTAGCGGCTTTACCGGTACCTTACACAGACGTCAAGCTTCTTGACGACAACGATAGCGAGGTTCGCATTGGTGAGGTTGGCGAGATCTGCGTCAAGGGACCGCAGATGATGTCAGGATACTGGAAGAATCTCGAAGCAAACGCGAAAATCGTTCACCGCTGACGGCTACTTCCGCACCGGCGATCTCGGCATCTTCGACGACAAGGGCTTTCTGAAGATCATCGACCGCAAGAAGGAGATGGCGATCGTCTCCGGCTTTCGGCGGAACTCCCCGACGGCGAGTCGGTGTCAGATTTTTCCCTATTTTTCCATCCTTCGCACAGGTGCACGGCTGCTGGCTATAGTCACCAGTGATTTGCGCCATGGCGGCGCCGCCGACAGGACAGGAGAGAGACATGGATTTCGCACGGATTACTCCACAAGCGATGTTGGACTCATCTTTCGTTGCGCAGCAAGGACAGATGGCATCCACTGTTGATGAGCAGCCCGGCCTTGTGGAGTTGCTACTCGGTGCCGTGCTGGATTCAACATGCGGCTCCGCCGCCCCGGTTTTGCTGACGGCTTACATTGACAAGCCGTTGCGATCAGGCAGATACGACCTCGAGGCAAGCCTGCGGCATGCAGACGGCCGGCAGCAACGATGGCTAGCCGAAGTTAGGCAAGAGGGAGACATTGTTGGCCGCGCGCTTGTGGTTTTGGATGCCGAACTCCCGTCGTCCAGCTATGTGCCATGGCGCAGCGGAATGCGAGCGGCATCGACAATGATTGACGATGGCCTTGGGCAGTTTCTCGCGATAGCTCGAATATGCGACTCGTATGGCCGTTCGCACACGGCAGCTGCATCGAATCCAGTATGGTGCGCGGTGCGCTACTTCGACAACGCAGAGCGCGGGAGCTTGTCGGGGCCTTTGACAATGTCCCTGCTGCGCGACGAGCAGTTTGGCGTCTTGCAACACGTTGAAATTGATATGTTGCGGGAAGAGGTCAAGATTGCTATGGTAACCACCGTCTATGAGGACAATCATGCCTAGGCGCGAATCCCGGTCGTCACGCAGAGCAGTCTTGGGCGCAGCTATTTCTCTCTCACGGCGTGGAGGCCTCGATAGCTTCTCGATTAGCGACCTTGGTGAAGAGATCGGCGTGTCGAAGAGCTGCATCTACCAGCACTTCGAATCCCGCAGCGAGCTTCTCGCAGAGGCCGTCCTTACTTACGCTGAGGCTCTCTCGGCCGACGTGATAAAGGCTGCCGCGCAAGCGCCAAAAGGCTTACGCCGGCTAGTACGCATGCTGGACGTCTGGCTCGGCGACTATGTATTGCGCGGTGGTTGCCTCATCCTGCGCGCCGGCAGCGAATTGGCTGGGCGAGCAGAGAATGCTGTCAGTCTTAGCGTGGCACAGGCGGTAACCACCTGGCGTGGCCTGTTGGCTTTGCAGCTAAAGGACGCCGCGCATGTAGGGGAAATCAACCCGAGTGTTGATGTTCAACACCTAGTGTTCGAGGTTTTCAGCTTTGCTCTGGGTGTTCAGCATGACCACCTGTTCCTGGGTTATCCGGTGGAATTCCGGCATTCGGTTCTGAGGGGCATCTTCGGCCGTCATGGCATTGAGGTGCCGGTAGAGGCGAGCCACCGCGTCTTACCATCCGGCGCGCTCAGGCACGCTTGGACGACCTACTGAAGCATCCTGACGAAGCCGGCTTTCCTCAGCAATTCTCTTCCAGTGCGAGCAATTCCCGCTTGGCGGCAGCCAGTACGGCATCCGAGTGCTTCTCGTCTGCCATTACCCGCGACACCACCAGTGCGCCAATCAGCGCGCTGACCGCGAACAGGGCCTTCTCGGGGTCGCCACCAAGCGCCTTGTCTATGCGTGCGACGAACTGTTCAATATGGGCCGACATCACTTCGCGCACGGGTTCTTCGGCTCGCGCTACGTCACCGGCCAAGGCCGCGATTGCACAACCCGTGGTACGTGAATCCCGATGTTTGCGGCTCAGATAGCTTTTGACAGTTGCGGCATAGTCGGGATGTGTACTGCCTTTCTTCGCTTCGAATGCGGCCGCTCCATCGTCTAGCGCACGCTCCAACGCATGGGCGAGCAGGTCCGCCCGTGATGCGAAATGTCCATAGAACCCGCCGTGGGTCAGATTGGCGCGGCGCATCAACTTGCCAACGCTGACGGATTCCAGCCCGCCGTCCCGGATTTGCTCCGCCGCTTCACTAAGGATTCGCTCCCTGCTGCGCATCTTGTCTGCTTGAGAATGACCCATGCGTCATACCTCCATCGTTCTCTTGACTTTATACATTGTGCTTGTCATCCTCCTGCATGACAAGCATCATTTAGAAGGGCGGATGTCATGCGTGACACGAACGTTGAACTGGGCGACGTTGGCCTTGACGACTATGAAATCCCTTTCAAGGGCATCGTGGAGCAGTCCATCGTTGGCATCTATATCCTCCAGGACGGAAGGTTCCGGTACGTGAACGAGACGTTCGCACGCATGTGTGGTCTGAAGCGGGAGCGTCTCATTGGTGCCAGGCTACGCGACGTGGCCAATCCTTCTCAGCGCGCGGACCTGATGGCTCAGTATCACCAGAGAATCAAGGGTATCGCGCAGACCGAAGTGTTTGTCATTCGGAGGACATCGTCCCGCAATCCCGGTTGCTTCGAAATTCACGGCACCCGCGTGAATGTTCACGGTCGACCGGCGATTTTCGGCGTCAGCATCGATATCACCGAGCGAGAGCGGCAGCGCGCCGACCTGGTCGACGCCAGCGAGCGATTGCAGGAACTCGTGGCTAGCGCCAACAACGTAAGGGAGAACGAGCGCAACCGCGTGGCGCGCGAACTGCACGACGTGATTGGCGGCATGCTTACTGCAATTAAGTTTGACCTGTCGAGGCTGTCACGGGGCATCGAGGCACTGGACCGCTGTCGCGAGTCGGGGAAGAGACGCGGCGGCGACGCTTCGTCTTCGCTCGCCTTACTGGCTCTCACGGCAGCTCAGACCCTTCAGCTCACACAAGAAACTATCGAGGCGGTGCGCACGGTTTCAGAAGGCCTTCGCCCGGGGGCTCTGGACCATCTGGGCTTATGCGACACGCTTTCGTTGGATCTGGGCCGCTTCGAGCGGCGCTATGGAATCGCAACGCGATTCCATACTACGGGCCCGGGGCAGTGCTTGGACCGCAATCGAGAGATTGGCATTTACCGCATATTTCAGGAAGCCATGACGAACGTGGCGCGGCATTCCAAGGCGACCGAAGTGACGGTCAGCCTAGATTGGGCGGCTGACCGGCTAGAGCTTGAAATCGCGGACAACGGACTAGGGTTCGAAGTGAATTGCGGTGCTTCCGAGGGACATCTCGGCCTTTTGGGCATGCGGGAGAGGGCGCGCGAGCTGCACGGGACGCTGGTTCTGGATCCCGGACCCCGCTCCGGGGCGCGCGTGAGACTAGGCGTTCCAATGCTGTCGCGCGCCAACTGTGAGAAAGGATAGGTCATGATTCGCCTGCTGCTGATAGACGACCACACAATCTTCAGAGAGGGTCTCAAACGCCTGCTGGCAGAGCAGGACGGATTCGATGTGATTGCCGAGGCCGGTGATGCGTCGGAGGCGCTGGGCCGCGTGCGAGAGCAGCCGTTCGATGTTGCGTTACTCGACGTGAACATGCCCGGCCGCAGTGGCCTGGAAATGCTGCCCACGCTACGGGCCGAGAGGCCAACAATGCCGGTAATCGTCCTGAGCATGTACCCGGCCGAGCAGTATGCGCTGCGAGCGTTCCAGGCGGGAGCATCCGGCTATGTCACCAAAGACATGGATGCCATGGAGTTGGTTGATTCAATCCACAAGGTAGCGCAGGGCAAGCGCTACATAGCGCCTTCCGTTGCGAATTGTCTGCTCGATGGCTTCGACCGCGTTGCTGACAAAACACCGCATGAACAGCTGTCGTCCCGTGAATACGAGATCATGCTGCTGATTGTACGGGGCATCCGATTGACTGAGATTGGCCGGCAGATGTTCCTGAGCGTAAAGACCGTGAGCACCTATCGGTCACGCATCCTGAAGAAGCTTGGCATCACCAGCAACGCCGAGCTGGCGCGCTATGCCGTCGAGCATCGACTGATTGACTGAACCACTGCACCACCGGGGTCTTAACTTCAGAAAACGCTGACAAGCAGCAGAGTCAATTCCGACAGCCAAATCAGCGCCCGACGTCCAAACTCTCCTCAACGACACAACTCCACCGGGGTTGGACCGAAGGAGAGAACGATGACGGCAGACGTGCTGCTGCACCTGGACGACGGCGTGCTGGTCGTGACAATCAACCGGCCGGCGAAGAAGAATGCGCTTACTGCGCAGATTTACACGGCGCTTGCCGATGCCATCGCTGAGGCGGACCGTCGGGACGACGTGCGCGCCGTACTGCTCCAGGGCGAGGGTGGCAACTTTACCAGCGGCAACGACATCAGCCTGTTCGTGAATGGGCAGACGTCCGGGCCCGAGGAATCCCCCGCCGGGCGTTTCCTGCGCGCGGTCATCGCGCTGCACAAGCCCATGGTTGCCTGCGTGTGCGGGCACGCCGTCGGCATCGGGGCGACCATACTGCTCCATTGCGACTACGTCGTCGCCTCCGACGATGCCCGTATCCGCTTCCCGTTCGTTGACCTGGGCCTGTGCCCGGAATTCGCTTCCACGCTGCTGCTCCAGCAAGTAGTGGGCCGGAACAAGGCGGCGGAATGGCTACTCCTCGGTGCGACCATTCCCGCCGCCGAGGCGCATCGGGCAGGACTTGTCAATTGCGTGGAACCGCTGGAGACAGTGGCCGAAGCGGCACTGTCGATTGCAAAGTGCCTGGCCGCAAAGCCACGCCAGGCACTTATGGCGACTCGCGGCCTGATGCGCGAGGCAACCGAGGCGCTCGTGAAAACCAGCCTCCAGCGCGAAATGGTTGTATTCGACTCCCTGCGCCAGTCGCCCGAAACGCAGGAGATTCTCCGGCGCTTCCTGGAACGCGCGCCGGTCAGGGCGGCTGCTCGCACCTGAGCCGCGCGGCCAGACAGTCCCATCTGCTACCCCGATCTGTAAAGAACCTTCCATGAGCATCCAGTACACAGTCATCCATGACGTCACCGTCATCTCGATTGCCAACCCGCCCGTCAACGGACTGGGCTACGACGTGCGCGTTGGCATCATCGACGGCATCGAGCGTGCCGCGGCCGATGACAACGTCCGCGCCATCGTTCTGACCGGCGCGGGCAAAGCCTTCTCCGGCGGTGCCGACATGCGCGAATTCAATTCGCCGGAAGCCTGGCGCGAACCGGGCCTCAACACAGTGCTAGTGGCCATTGAGAACAGTATCAAGCCCGTAGTCGCCGCAGTTCACTCGGTGGCGATGGGCGGAGGGCTCGAACTGGCGTTGGCATGCCATTACCGCGTCGCCGTGCCGAAGGCGCGCATTGCACTGTCGGAAGTGACGATGGGATTGCTGCCGGGCGCCGGCGGCACCCAGCGGTTGCCGCGCCTGATTGGCTTGGAGGCGGCCACCAACATGATTGTGCACGGAACGTCCATCCCTTCCGAGGCGCTGGCCGACACCGGCCTGTTCGACCGCCTCGTGGAAGGTGACGTGGTCACTGCCGCCGTGGCCTTCGCGCAGGAAGTCGCGGCACGCCCGGGCCCGCATCCCAGGGTACGTGATCTGACTATCCGCCATCCGACCCCGGAGGGCTACCTGGCGGTAGCGCGTCCGGCCGTCGCCGCCCGCTACACGAATCTTCAAGCGCCGCTGCGCTGTCTGGACGCCATTGAGGCCAGCTTCAAGCTGCCCTTCGACGAGGGCTTGGCGCTGGAACGCCGCCTCTTCCTTGAGCTGATGAATGGCCCCGTCTCGAAATCGCTGCGCCACGCGTTCTTCTCGGAACGGGCGGCGGCCAAGTTGGCGGACGTGCCCGATTCGGTGCCCGAGCGCGCGGTGAACAAGGTAGCCGTCGTGGGGGCGGGCCTCATGGGCAGCGGGATTGCAATGAACTTCCTCAGTGCTGGAATTCCCGTCGTGCTGCTGGACATCTCCGATGAGGTTGTACAGAAGGGTGCCGCGGCAATTCGCCGTAACTACGAGGCAAGCCTTAAGAAGGGCAAGCTGCGAGCCGAGGTGGTCGAGGCGCGTATGGCGCTGCTGCAGCCGACCGTGGACTTGGGCAGGGTCGCCGCTTGTGACCTTGTAATCGAGGCCATCTACGAAGACATGGACGTCAAGCTGCGCATGTTCCGTGCGCTCGATGAAATCGCCCGCCCTGGCGCGATTCTGGCGACCAATACGTCGATGCTAGACGTCGACCGAATCGCCGCTGAAACGAGGCGCCCCCAGGACGTGGTTGGTTTGCACTTCTTCAGCCCGGCCAACGTGATGCGCCTGCTGGAAGTCGTGCGCGGCGCCAAGACGGCACCGGACGTACTGCAGACCGCAATGCGCCTGGCCCGACGTATAGGCAAGGTGCCGGTCGTGTCGGGCGTTTGTGACGGCTTCATCGGCAACCGCATGCTGGCCAAGTACACCCGGCGCGCCGGCGAACTGCTGGAGCAGGGCGCGTTCCCCGAACAGGTAGACCGCGCCATCGAGGAATTTGGGCTCGCGATGGGTCCCTTCCGGATGGCAGACCTTGCCGGTAACGACATCGGTTGGGCTATCCGCAAACGCCACTACGCCGAAGATCCGTCGCAGCCCCGTTTCGAACTTGGGGATCGCCTTTGCGAGGCTGGCCACTTCGGCCAGAAGACCGGCACCGGCTGGTACGACTATGAAGCGGGTCAACGCAAGGCGCTGCCGTCGGCGCGCACGCGGGCCATGCTGGAGGCTTACTGGAAGGAACGCGGTGTGATGCCGAGGCGCTTCAGCAGCCAGGAAATTGTCGAGCGGCTGATCTATGCGTTGGTGAACGAGGGCGCCGCCGTTCTCGATGAAGGCATTGCGGCCCGCGCGTCCGACATCGACGCGGTCTATCTGCACGGGTATGGCTTCCCTGCCTGGCGCGGTGGTCCGATGTTCTACGCCGACACGGTCGGCGTGACGAACGTCCGCCGTACGCTGCGCGCACTCTCGGCGAAAGACCCGAGCTGGAAGCCCGCTGCATTGATCGAACAGCTGGCTGACAAAGGCCGAACCTTCAACGCTTGATTCCCACTCAATCCTACGGAAGACCATCATGAATGAGGCTGTCATCGTTTCGACTGCCCGCACCGGCCTGGCCAAGAGCTGGAAGGGCGCCTTCAACATGACCCACGGCGCCACGCTGGGCGCGCATGCGGTGTACCACGCGGTGGCCCGCTCGGGCCTGGACCCGTCTGAACTCGAGGACTGCATCATGGGCGGGACCTTCGGCGAAGGCACCACCGGCGGCAACATCGCCCGTGCCATCGCCCTGCGTGCCGGCCTGCCGGTGACAACGGGAGGCGTGAGCGTGAACCGATTCTGTTCGTCGGGACTCCAGACCATTGCGATGGCCGCGCAACGCGTGATTCTGGAGGGCGCACCGGCCATCGTCGCTGGCGGCGTCGAGTCGATTTCCTGTGTGCAGAACCAGGCCAACACCCATATGGGGTGCGACCCGTGGTTGGTCGAGCACAAGCCGGAGTTGTACTGGGGCATGGTGCAGACCGCCGAGACTGTGGCGAGGCGCTACGGCATCCCCAGGGAAATACAGGACGCGTACGGCGTGCGCAGCCAGCAGCGTGCGGCTGCGGCGCGGGCCGCCGGAAAATTCGACGACGAGATTGTGCCGATGACGACCACGATGGGCGTGGTCGACGAGGCGGGCCGCGTCACGACTCGTCAAGTCGTCATCTCCGAGGATGAAGGCATCCGACCAGATACGACGCTCGAGGCGGTGTCGCGTATCCGTCCCGCCTTGCCGGGAGGTGTCGTCACGGCTGGCAATGCGAGCCAGTTCTCGGACGGCTCTTCGGCCTGCGTTGTGATGAACGCAAAACTCGCCGAGCGCCGCGGCATCGAGCCCCTCGGGCTGTTCCGTGGGTTCGCGATTGCTGGCTGCGAGCCCGACGAGATGGGCATCGGGCCCGTGTTCGCTGTCCCGCGCCTGCTGGATCGGGCCGGCGTCAAGCTGGAAGACGTCGGACTGTGGGAGCTGAATGAGGCGTTTGCCTGTCAGGTGCTCTATTGCCGCGACAAGCTGGGCATTCCCGATGACCGCCTCAACGTCAACGGCGGTGCCATCGCGGTTGGCCATCCCTATGGCGTCAGCGGTTCGCGACTGACCGGGCACGCGCTAATTGAGGGCAAGCGCCGCGGCGTCAAGTACGTCGTAGTGACCATGTGTATCGGTGGCGGTCAGGGTGCTGCCGGGCTCTTTGAAGTGCTTTAACAACGTTCCAATCACCAAGAAGGAGACAGCAATGACGGCTGTGGCAAATCTCTTCGACCTGACGGGCCGCACGGCGCTCGTTACCGGCGGATCCAGCGGGCTGGGCTTGCAAATTGCCGAGGCGCTCGGCACGCAAGGCGCCCGCGTGGTGATCTCATCACGCAAGGCTGATGCGCTCCAGTCCGCGCAAGCGCATCTTGCCAGCCTCGGGGTTGACGCAAGCTGGATTGCGGCCGACAACGCCTCGGAGGACGACATCGAGCGCCTCGCCAACGAGGCAATGGAGCGACTAGGCAAGGTCGATATCCTGGTCAACAACGCGGGTGCGACGTGGGGCGCAAGCACCGTCGACCATCCGCTGGCCGCCTGGGACAAGCTCATGAACCTGAACGTGCGGTCGATTTTCCTGCTCACGCAAAAGATTGGGAAGCTGTCGATGATCCCCAACCGCTACGGGCGCATCGTCAATCTCGCGTCGATTGCCGGCCTGATCGGCAACGGTCCCAATGCCCAGCCGACCATCGCTTACAACACCAGCAAGGGTGCCGTGGTGAACTTCACGCGCGCACTGGCAAGCGAGTGGGGGCCCTACGGCATCACAGTCAATGCGCTTGCGCCGGGCTTCTTCCCGTCGAAGATGACGAAGGGGACTATCGAGAAGGTAGGTGTCGAGAAGTTGTCGGAACAGGTACCCCTGCAACGCATTGGCGACGACGACGACCTGAAGGGTGCGGCACTGCTGTTCGCGAGCGATGCGGGCAAGCACATCACCGGCCAGATCCTGGCTGTCGACGGTGGCATCACAGCGGTTTAAGCGCGGTCTGAAGACATTCAAAACGTAACCCGGACATCCCGAATCGAAGGAGGAACACCATGAGCAACACCGCAGCCACGCCCGAAGTCCGCATGACGATCGAAGACCACATCGCAATCATCTCGCTGGACAACGCCGCCAAGAAGAACGCCATCACGCCGGAATTGATGCAGCAGCTTTCGCAGCGGCTGACCGAGTTCGACAACGACGACAACCTGTGGGTGGCCGTGCTGGATCCGGCCGGGGAGCACACCACGGCCGGCCTGGACATGCCGAAGTTCTTCGGCCCGACTGCCACGGCCAAGCCGATCCCGGCCGACCAGATCGACCCGTTCGGTCTCGAGAAGCGCTGCCGCAAGCCGCTTATCTCGGTGGTCCACGGAATTACCTACACAATCGGCATCGAGCAGATGCTTGCTTCCGATATCGTGATTGCGGCCGATACCGCGCGCTTTTGCCAGCTTGAATCGAAGCGAGGTATCGCCCCGCTCGGCGGCGCCCACTTCCGCTATCTGACGCGGACGGGTTGGGGCAACGCGATGTACCACCTGTTCCTGTGCGACGAATTCTCGGCAGCCGAAGCGTACCGCTGCGGTTTCGTTCAGGAAGTCCATCCCTACGGCAGGCACCGCGAACGGGCGATGGAGATTGCCCGTCTCATTTGCAAGGTGGCGCCCATCGGCTTGCGTGCGACCAAGGCAGCAGCGCTGACCTATATCGAGCACGGCGAGAAAGCCGCCATCGAAGTCATCCCCCAGGTGCGCGACCAGGTTTTTGCCTCGGAAGACTTCAAGGAGGGCATCCAGTCCTTCGTTGAGCGTCGCGAGGCGAGGTTTCAGGGGCGCTGAGGCGACGCTGGCGATCATTCACGCAGACAGGGGAGCAACATGCAGACTTTTACGTCAATCGATGCCTTGAAGGCGTTCAGGGGAAAGGAGGCCGGGCCTAGTCCATGGCATCAGGTCACGCAAGACGAAGTGAACCTGTTTGCGCAGGCGACCGGCGACCATCAGTGGATTCATGTCGACCCCGAGCGTGCCCGGCGGGAGTCCCCTTTTGGTGCTCCCGTCGCACATGGCTTTCTCACGCTGTCGCTGCTGCCAATGCTGATGGCCCAGGTGACCCGGTTTGAGGGGATGCGGGCGGGCGTCAATTACGGCCTGAACCGGGTTCGTTTCACCGGGCCAGTACCGGTTGGCGCGAAAGTACGAATGCGGGCCGTTCTGCACGACGTTGATGACGAAGGGCGGGGTGGAGTGAAAGTGATGTGGACGGTCACGTTCGAGATGGAGGGCGCTGCCAAGCCCGTCTGCATCGCCGAATCCCTGGCCAAGCTGTACTTCTAGGCGAGTCCTCCCGCCGACCACCGACACCATGTTGCGCCGCGCGACTATGTCAGTCGTGCGGGGCTGCGCCCTGCGCCCGGCGGGAATGCCGCTCGTAGTAGAACTATAAAAACTGGAGACAACAAAATGGCTTTACTCATCCCGAGACTCGGACGCACCGGTCTCGCCGCTGCGTCTTTGCTGATAGCCGGCATGTGGGGAGGCACTGGCGCTTTGGCTCAGTCGCCTGCGCGCACCACAGCCTCAATGATTGTTCCGTATCCGGCCGGCAGCGCGTTCGACATGGTCGCACGGCGGATTCAGTCCGAACTTGGCACTCGCCTGGGCCGAACTGTTGTCGTCGAGAACTTCGGAGGAGCCTCGGGTTCTCTTGGCGCCCAACGGCTGCTCAACGCCGACGCAGAGATGCTGACGATGCTGGTGGCGTCGCCGAACGAATTGACGCTGCCGCCGCTGGCGATGAAGAGCGTGCGCTACAAGCCGGACGACTTCCGCATGGTGGCGCAATTGCAAACGGGCGTGCTAGCTGTCATGGCAAGACCGGACTATCCGGTTAATAGCCTGAAAGAGCTTGTCGACAAGGCGAAGCAACCAGGCGCGCGGCCGCTTTCGTTCGGCAGTACGGGAACTGGCTCCCTCTTCCACATGGTGGGCATCGACTTCGGCAGGCGCCTCAATATCCCTGTTACCCACGTGCCCTACAAGGGGGGCGCCCCCGCGATGCAGGACGTGATGGCCGGCCAGATCGACGTCATTTTCCTGCCCCTGATCCCAAGCTACATTCAGGCGGCAAAGGCGGGAAGGATCAAGGTGCTGGGCGTTCTCTCGGCGGACCGGCATACCGGAATGCCAAATGTCCCGTCGGTTGACGATATCCCGGCATTGCGCGGCTTCCACTATGCGATGTGGACGGGGCTCTTCGTGTCATCAAAGCTTCCGAAGGCAACCGCGGAGGCTGTCAGCAAGGCGGCAAACCATATCATTGACGAGCCGACCTTTCGCGATTGGGTAGCGGAGCAAGGCAATTCGGTCGGTGCAGTCATGGACCTTGACCAGTCCGCCAGCTACTTCGGCCAGGAGTCCAGCCGCTTCGCGCGACTGGCAAGCGATATCAAACTCGAACGCGAATGAACGCGGAAAACGAGCAACCCATGACCACCTCAATGCCTAAGTACTGGACGTCCGAAGTCCTGCTGAGCCAAGCGGACGTGACGCGCTTTGAACGCGTCCCGCTTGCGGACCGCAAGCTGCCGGCGTCCACCTACGAGATGCTGATGGACGGCTGTGCTATCGCACCGTCCAAGGTCGCCATTCACTTCTTTACGGACGGCGCACGGCCATTGGAGACCGCCCGACATGTCACGTACGCCGAGTTGCGCGAGAAGATTCACCAGACAGCCAACCTGTTCGGTGACTTGGGTGTCGGCAAGGACGACGTCGTCTCGGTGCTGATGCCCGCGATTCCAGAGTCACAATTCGTCCTGTGGGGCGCTCAGGCGGCGGGCATCGTGAATCCGGCCAACTGGATGTTGGAGCCGGACAACCTCATCGAAATGTTCCGGTCCGCCGGCACGAAGGTAGTGGTTGCTTTCGGCGGTGAGGGGAACACGGAGATTTGGGCCAAGGCCGAAGCGGTCGCGCGTGGTCTGCCCTCGCTGGCTGCGGTGGTTCGCGTGGGCGGTTCGGGACCGACGTCGGTGGCGGGGGTGCCGGTGATTGACTTCGCTGAAGCCGTGGAGCGCTATCCGGCGGACCGCCTTCTCTCAGGGCGGGTTTTCTCGCCCGACGACACCGCGTCTCTTTTTCACACCGGTGGCACGACCGGTGTCCCGAAGCTGGCGCGTCACCTGCACCGCAACCAGGTGTTCTGGGTGTGGGCATCGAAGTACTTGACCGGGTTCGATTCGACTGACGTGCTGCTGGTCGGCGTTCCGGTCTTCCACGTGGCCGGCGCGGTGGTCAGTTGCTACAGCCCGTTGGCGAAAGGTTCGACGGTCGTCCTTATGACGTCGTCCGGATTCCGGCATCCGTCCGTGCTGCCCAATATCTGGCGCATCGTCGAGGCATTTCGCGGGAACATGCTGACGTTTGTGCCGACGCTGGTTAATCAAGTGCTGTCGATTCCCCTCAATGGCGCGGACATCTCGTCGCTGACTTACGTCGCCTCGTCGACTGCGCCGCTGTCGACCACCGTCGCCGAGGCATTTCATCACATGACTGGCTTGCGTATCCGCGAAAGCTGGGGCATGACCGAGACCACGGCGGTCACATGCATCACGCCGCCGGCTGAGCGGGTCAAGGTCGGCAGTTCGGGTGTGCGCATGCCGTACCAGCAGGTGCGCATCGTGCAGCCGGATGGGGAAGGAAAGGTCGCCCGGGACTGCGAGCCGGGCGAGCCCGGTCTGGTCATCGTGCGTGGCCCTTTGGTCTTTCCGGGCTATCTGGGGCAGGAGCAGGCAGCGCGTTGGTTCGACGGCGACTGGTTCGACACCGGCGACCTTGGATACCTCGACGCAGACGGCTGGCTGTGGATAACGGGCCGCGCCAAGGATCTGATTATCCGAGGCGGCCACAACATCGACCCGAGGATGGTGGAAGAGGTGCTGTTCGGCCATCCCGCCATCCAGGATGCCGCAGTGGTCGGCGCTCCTGATGCCCATGCCGGCGAGATACCGGTCGCCTACGTGGTGCTGAAGCCGGGAGCGACGGCATCTGCAGAGAGCATTCTGCAATACGCTACGGCCCACGTGCCCGAGCGTGCTGCGATACCGAAGTACTGCTCCGTGCTGCCGGAAATGCCCAAGACCTCGGTGGGCAAGATTCAGAAGAACCTGCTGCGCGTCGATGCCATTGAGCGGATGTTTCGCGCCGCGCTCGACAGCATCGGCCGGAGCACACATACCTTGGTGCAGGTGAGTGACCGGGGCAGCCGAGGTTTCTTCGTCGAGATTCGTGTGCGGGGAGGCGACGCGGACGACGCTGCGTTGACCGAAGTGCTACGCAGCTTCACCGTCCCCTATGCCATTCGACACGCCGAGGAAGTTTAACCGTGAGCCTGAGCCCCGCCGCCGCAAGCCCTGAGTTCGGCACAGACAGACGGGCTGGACCGGAAAACCAACGCCGCCTGGGCGAAGCTTGTCTGGGAAATTGGTGACCGCCACGGCAACACCTGACCTGTCACCATTCATCGCATCAACCATGAAGGAATCGCTGTGTCTACAAAATACAAGGCTCCCGTCGACGACTATGTCTTTCTGCTGCACGACGTCATCGCGCCCGTCGCGCCGCACGCGCTTGGCGAGATGACACGGGACGATACGCGTCAGGTGCTGGAGCAGGCGGCACGTTTCTTCGAAGAGGTCTGGGCACCGCTGGACGGGCCTGCAGACGAAGAAGGTTGCCATTTCGAAGACGGCGTAGTAAGGACGCCTGATGGGTATCGGGCCGGATACGCCGCGCTTTGCGAAGCGGGCTGGAACCGGGTGTCCGCTCCAGAGGAATTCGGCGGAACCGGCTTGCCTGAATTGATTGGACAGGCGGTGCACGAGTTCACTGCATCGGCCTGCAATTCGCTGGGACTCTACGCGGGGCTGACCGGCGGGGCGCAGGCGACAGTCAGCCGCAACGGCGAGCCGTGGATGCTGCAGTACATCGTTGCGCCAATGGTGGAGGGGCGCTGGGCCGGTACGATGTGCCTCACCGAGCCGCATTGCGGTACCGACCTGCGCCTCATGAAGACGCGCGCTGTGCCGCAGCCGGACGGTAGCTGGCGGCTGAATGGCACGAAGACCTTCATCAGCGGCGGGGACCATGACCTCACCGAGAACATTATCCATCTCGTGCTGGCCAAGGTCCCGGACGAGGACGGCCGCATCCGCGAGGACTTGTCGACGGTCCGGCTGTTCCTGGTATCGAAGCGTGTGGTGGATTCTGAAACCGGTGCGCTGGGCGGCCCAAATGGCGTCGTTGTGGCCGGTGTCGAGCACAAAATGGGTCTGAAGGGCAGTGCCACCTGCACGATGTCGTTCGAGCACGCTCTGGCCTATCCGCTGCGTGAGTCGAGTCAGTCTGGCGGCACGCAGCGCAAGACGTCCGCTGGCATGAGCGGCATGTTTGACATGATGAACTCGGCCCGCCTCGGCACGGGGCTCCAGGCGGTCTCGTCGGCGACACGGGCCTATGGTCATGCGGCCGACTACGCCCGCGAGCGACTAGCTGGCCGCGCGGCGAAGGCGGAAGACCGCACCCGCGGCGCCGCCGATCCCATCGTGGTCCACCCCGACGTGCGTCGGCTGTTGCTCAAGCAGGCATCCTTCCTCGAAGCTGCCCGTGCTTTGGCTCTGCACGTCCGGACGCTGCTCGACGAACCGAATGAAGCGATACGCGAAAACCGGAGCGCAATCGGCAGTCTGTTGACGCCGGTCATCAAGGCATTTTTCAGTGACCGCTCCTTCGAGTCGGCCAATGACGCCATGCAACTGATGGGCGGCCATGGCTATATCCGCGACAACGGCGTCGAACAACTCGTGCGCGACTGCCGCATCTTCCAGCTTTATGAAGGCGCGAACGGCGTGCAGGCGCTGGACCTCGTGCTGCGCAAGCTTCCGGCCGCAGGCGGGAGGGCGCTGGCCGACTTCCTCGACCTGGTGGACGCTACCGCATCGGAGGCGGAACAGCAGGAGCCACTCCGCGCGTACGCCGAGGCACTGCGCAAAGCCGTGCAGGAAATCCGCGCGAGCGCCAATTGGTTTGCCGATCCCGCGCGGGACCCGTACGACGCTGGCGCATCGTCCAGCGATTTCCTGGCCATGATGGGCATCGTGGCCTGTGCATGGATGTGGCTGCGGATGTCTAACGTCGCGCTTCCTCTTCTGCCTCACGCCGACAACAAACAGTTCCTCGAACGCAAGCTGGAGCTTGCCCGCTACTGGTTCGCGCGCGAGCTGCCGCTGGTCTTCGCGTTGCGGGAGCGCGTGGAAACGGGCGCCGCCTGCCTGATGGCGCTGCCTGCCGACCAGTTCTGACGCATTAATATTTCTCTATTCAAAGGAGGCTCGTCGATGAAGACGAAGATTACCGAATTGTTCGGCATCGAACATCCCATCATTCAGGGTGGCATGCACTACGTCGGATTCGCGGAGTTGGCTGCAGCAGTGTCAAACGCGGGCGGCCTGGGCATCATCACGGCGCTGACCCAGCCGAGTCCGGATGCCTTGGCCCGTGAAATCCGGCGTTGCCGGGAAATGACCGACAAGCCGTTTGGCGTCAACCTCACCTTCCTTCCTGCCCGTGTACCGCCTGACTATCCCGGTTACTTGAAGGCGATTGTCGACGGTGGCGTGAAAATCGTCGAGACTGCCGGCAACAATCCGGTGAAGTGGCTACCCGTGCTCCATGAAGCCGGAATCAAGGTGATTCACAAGTGCACATCGGTGCGGCATGCGCTAAAGGCGGAGAGCATCGGTTGTGACGCGGTCAGTGTGGACGGCTTCGAATGCGGAGGGCATCCGGGAGAGGACGACGTTCCCAATTTCATCCTGCTGCCCCGCTCCGCGGACGAACTACGGGTGCCGTTCGTTGCGTCGGGCGGCATGGCAGACGGTCGCTCGCTGGTGGCCGCGCTCGCGATGGGGGCGTCCGGCATCAACATGGGGACGCGCTTTGTTGCAACGCAGGAAGCGCCGGTGCACCAAAAGGTGAAGGAGGCAATCGTCGCCGCGACGGAACTGGATACGCGGCTCGTGATGCGCCCACTCCGAAATACTGAACGCGTGCTAAACAATGCCGGGGTCGAACGTCTATTGGAGAAGGAAAGGCGACTCGGGTCAGACATAACCTTCTCGGATATCGCGGAAGAAGTCGCCGGCATTTATCCGCGCGTCATGAAAGACGGCGAACTCGACGTGGGCGCCTGGTCGTGCGGCATGGTTGCGGGCCTCATTCATGACATTCCCAACGTCGGAGAACTGATCGGCAGAATCATGCGCCAGGCGGAAGAGATTGTCGCGGAGCGACTTCATGGAATGCTGGGGCGCCGCTGACTATCGGGAGACAAGAAAATGCGTGCAATCGTTGCCAAGATTAAAGTCAAACAAGGCCAAGAGGCTAACTTTGAAGCGCTAGCCGCCGGACTGGTCGCGGAGTCGCGTCGCGAAGCGGGTTGCCTGTCTTACGACCTGTGGCGTTCCGAGGAAGCTCGTGAATACGTGTTCATTGAGCGTTATACCGACGATGCTGCGGCCCAAGCGCACGTCAAGTCTGACCACTATCGTCGAATTGGTCGCCAGATGGGGGCGCTCATGGATGGTGCGCCGACTGCCTACCGGCTATCCGCAGCGGAGGTCGCTGTAGGTATGGCATCCGACAATCCAGCATCCGCGGCGGACGGGCGCCTCGATGCAGAGCGCGTCAGACTGGTGGCACAGTGGCTCCGCCATTTCGGGGTCGAGGATGCGAGCGAACTGGACTTGGGCATCCTGGAGGCGATTCGCCAATGCATCAACGACGGCATGCCACCGCCCGACCGGACTGTGCGGCTCTGACCCGCCAGAACGGATGTACCCGGTGGTCTTCTTCGACGCGCTGTGCGTCAAGGAGCGAGGTTCCGGCAGGGGAGTTTGATGACCTCGACACTGCATTTTTTGACCATCTGCGGGCGGCCAGCGCGGCCGCCTGCCAACAACCAACCACCAACCACGGAGTAACCTAGCCATGAGTGCGCAGTCTGAGGTCTTGCTCGCCGATGCGTTGTTTCAGCCGATCAAGCTGGGCAGAATCGAGCTTGCCAATCGCATGGCCATGGCACCGCTGACGCGCAGCCGGGCCGATGGCAACCTCGTACCGACCGACATGGCGGTCGAGTACTACAGCCAGCGGGCCAGTTTGGGCCTGATCATCGCTGAAGCCACGCAGGTATCCACGACCGCCCAGGGCTACACGAATACGCCCGGCATCTACACCCCCGACCAAATTGCTGGCTGGAAGAAGGTGACTGACGCGGTGCACGCGAAGGGGAGCAAGATTTTTCTGCAAATCTGGCACACGGGCCGCATCTCACACACACACTTCCAGCCGGGCAACCAAGCACCCGTAGCACCGTCGGCCTTTGCCGCCAATGCCAAGACCTACATCAACGGCCAAGGATACGTTGATTGCTCGCCCGCGCGCGCGCTCGAGACCGCTGAAATCGCCGGCATCGTCGATGACTTCCGCAGCGCCGCCGCAAACGCCATCCGGGCCGGCTTCGATGGTGTAGAAATCCACGGCGCGCACGGCTACCTGCTGGACTCCTTCCTGCGCGACGGCACCAACAAGCGCATCGACGCGTATGGCGGCAGCATCGAGAACCGTGCCCGCTTCCTGCTCGATGTCATGGAAGCAGTGATCGCGGAAATCGGTGCGGACCGAGTGGGCGTGCGCCTGGCACCGGTGTCGCCGGTCAACGACGCAGTCGAGAGCAACCCGCAGCCATTGTTCGAGCATGTCGTAAGCGAACTGGAGAAACTTCATCCGGTGTATATCCATGTCGTCGAAGGCTACACGGGCGGCGCGCGCGACAACGTTCCCTTCGACTATGAGGCGCTGCGCCGGCTGTATACCGGCGTGTGGATGGTCAACAACGGCTACACCAAGGAAATGGCAGAGGACGCCATCCGCAACGGCCGTGCCGACATGGTCTCGTTTGGCCGCAAGATGATTACCAACCCCGACTTGCCGCGCCGCTTCCGCGAGAACAAGCCACTAAACCGGCCGTTCGAAGACGCTCCGCTCTACGGCGGAGATGGTGCTCACGGCTACGTCGATTATCCGGTGGTGTCCTGACACGGGCGCTTGTCTTGATGTCATGCTGCTCCAGGTGGCGCAGGCATCGGCCGCGCCACCCTTTCGATTTGCATCAGAGGGCGCACAGCACCAGCCTTGTAGTAGTTCGGGCAGCACAGGCGGAAGTCCGTGCATCACCGCACTGCATGGCCCGTAAACACGCTGACTTGAGGCGATCAAGGCCTGGGGAAATGAGGACCCCTCGCGTCTGAAAGAGATTGATCGGCCGACCGTCATCGCAAATGGGGATGATGACGTAATAGTCCCCACGGAGCGGTCTTTTGCATTACACCGACTGGCACCTAATTCGACCTTGCGCATCTATCCGGATTCGGGTCACGGTGGAATCTTCCATTGTCACAACATCCTTGTGAATCAGACGCTTGCTTTCTTGGTGTGCTGAGGCGGCTCGTTGGAGCCACATCAAATAGTTTTTCTTGCTCAGGCGGTTGATTGACCTTAACGGAGAGAACCATGTTTCGCGCAATTCTACTCAATCAGAAAGAAGGAAAGACCGAGGCATCGGTGCAGACGCTCACCGCGGATAGACTCCCTGCGGGTGATGTCACGGTGGCGATTGATTACTCGACGCTGAACTACAAGGACGGGATGGCCATTACCGGACTTAGACCTGTGGTAAGGACGTGGCCAATGGTGCCGGGTATCGACTTCGCGGGAACGGTAGAGCAGAGTGCGGACCCGCGCTACCCCGTTGGCAGCAAGGTTGTTCTGACCGGCTGGGGTGTGGGCGAGTCATATTGGGGTGGCTTGTCGCAGAAAGCCGCCGTAAATGGCAACTTTCTGGTACGACTGCCGGAGGGACTGAGCACTCGTGACGCAATGGCTGTCGGCACGGGCGGCTTCACCGCAATGCTGTGCGTGCTGGCCCTGGAGCGAAATGGTGTGACGCCGGATTCGGGTGAGATCCTCGTGACCGGTGCCAACGGCGGGGTGGGTAGTTTTGCCACGTTTCTACTTGCCAAGCGCGGCTACACGGTTGCTGCGTCCACTGGACGTCCCACGGAGGCCGATCGACTTCGCGCTCTGGGCGCGTCGGAGATCATCGACCGCAAGACGCTAAGCGAACCGGGTAAGCCACTTCATGGCGAGCGCTGGGCAGGCGCTGTAGATTCGTTGGGAAGTCACACGCTCGCCAACGTCTGTGCGAGCACTAAGTATGGCGGCACCGTCGCGGCGTGTGGCTTGGCGCAAGGCATGGACTTTCCGTCAACTGTAGCACCGTACATCTTGCGCGGCGTCACCCTGGCCGGCGTTGACAGTGTCCATTGTCCGCTATCGGCGCGGATCGAAGTTTGGCGTCAACTCTCTGCAACACTGGGCGGGAGCGAGTTGCTTACTGCAGTGAAAGAGATCAGCCTTGAGCAAGCGATACCTGTCGCCAAGGAACTACTGGAAGGAAAAGTGCTCGGGCGAGTGGTGGTGAACGTGAATAAGTAATCTATGGGGGTTGGGCATAAATGGCCTATGAGTTCCTCGGCACCAAGCCGGTGGGAAAGCAGAGGATTCCAGTGGTCAGCACAGTGCATGCACGCCGCATTGCAGGTCCCGAGGATTTCGCGCGCCATCCCAGCGAGGAATTCGCGTACGTACTCTCCAGCGAGATCAAGGTGCATTTCGACAACGATGAGAGGGTACATCTGCCGCGCGGCGACTCACTGTACTTCGATGCCCGCCTGGGGCACGCCTAAAACAGCGTCAGCCGCCAGTTCGCCCGGATCGTCGGCGTGATGACTAGCGAAAGCAACTTCATGAAGTCAGTCCAGGCCAAGGGCATGGAGGCTGCGCTAAAACGGGGCGTCGGGGGG